>JBEPYC010000377.1:0-4334 GCA_041641555.1 Chitinivibrionales bacterium
ATCGCGGGTGGTGCGGGTCGGGGATTTTGACTTTCGCTACGAACATTCCGAAACCAAAAAGGTGACCAGTATCGGCGATACACTCATTACCTATCGTTCAGTCGGTGGTAAAGAGGGGCCGATTGAGAGAATCGGTGGTCTCGAATTCAAGTATTCTCTCCCGGAGGGACGCCTGGAATCGATTGGATCGCTGCGCTTTGAGTATCGCCGTCAAGACCACAATCTCGAGCGGTTTACTCGTGTATTCGCGAAAGACAAAGAACCTGTTTTTGGCATTCGGGTTTTGTATACCGGAGAGCTCAACAAGTAGCTCTGCGGGGCCCGTGACAAAAAAAGGATTTTTTTCTTGTATTGCGCAAGGGGAGATACATTATTTTCTCTTGCTGGCCCCTTGGGCGGGTCAAGTGTATGTCTCTCTCTTTCTAGGAGGTGTTTGTGCCCAAGAAGCTCTATGTTGGTAATCTTCCTTTCAGCGTCACAGATGAATCGCTACGGGAGATTTTCTCGCAGTACGGAGAAGTTCAATCCGCAATGGTTGCTACCGACCGCGAGAGAGGAAGGTCAAGAGGCTTCGGCTTCGTAACAATGGAAAATGCCGATGAGGCAATTGCCGGATTGGATGGAACGCAGATGGAAGGGCGAGATCTCCGGGTTAACGAGGCACGCGAGTCAGAATCATACGCGGCCCGCCGTTCGACCTATGAACCGGTTGGTGAATCTTCCGGTGAGCGTCAGAACGGAACTGTGAAGTGGTTCAACGATGCAAAGGGTTTCGGCTTCATCGGACGTGATGAAGGCGAAGATGTATTCGTTCATTTCAGGGCAATCCGTGGCGATGGTCACAGGACGCTTTATGAAGGTCAGAACGTGGAGTTCACAGTAACTTCCGGACAAAAGGGTCTTCAAGCAGAGGATGTAACAGTTCTCGCCTGAATTGAGCTGACTTTCATTTCCCTGTCCTTTCGCCCCTGTTCCTATGAATTGGGAGCGGGACGGATATAGTCTGAATTCAAGCTATGTGCTGGAATAAATCCCTCGGACCTGCTTTGCCGGTTCGGGGGTTTTTTAATGATATAATCGAATTGGGATAAACATGGTTTCGCACGAGCAGAGTCGGGAACAGAAGCATACTCGGTTCACCACCGTTTTCACCGGGGAGATCGATCGCAAGGCCAGAATGGGTTTTCTGATGGCGATGCTGGTCGTTGCCGGGCTGTGCATGATCCCATTCCTGGTGATCAGTTTTTTCTCTGAAACTTCACTTGGTGTACTAGTATTCGACGTGGCCGTACTGGGGTGGGTCGTGATGTCTCTGCTGTTGCTCAAGTACGACAAAGAAGGTCTGCTGACAAGCGTGGTTGCTGCCGGAGGTGCCGGCGCGTTATCTACCTGGATGGTGCTCTCGGGAATACTCGGTCAGGGCTCCGAGGTCTGGGGGGTTATTTTCCCCTTTGTGGCGTTTGCCGTTTTGGGAGGAAAGCTGGGCCTCTTCACCTCGGCGGCATACTTTAGCGTTATTGTTGTCTCACTGGTGCATGCGGGAAACTGGTCGTATTTCGAAATCTTTCGCTTTGCAACCGCGATTGTAGCCGTTTCGGTGATATCCTACTACTACGAACGAAGCAGGCAATTCACCCTTACGAGCCTTCGGCGACACGCCGGTTCACTCTATCGAAGTGAAAAGAAATACCGGAGGCTCTTTGAGGAGTCAAACGATGGCATTTTTCTTCACACAATCGATGGTGCGTTGATCGATGTGAACGATGCCGCGTGCAAGGTGGTGGGCTACACGCGGGACACGCTTCTTCTGATGAATATTCACGAGCTGTTCGGTGAAACGCAGGCCGATATGTCGTGGGAAGCGATGGAAGACACCAAGCGGATAGGATCGAGACGGTTCGAATCTTCGTTCAAACGCGCGGACAACCGGGTGGTTCCCGTCGAGGTAAGCTCACGTGTTGTTGACAAGAAAAAAGGAACGATTCAGACCATCGTTCATGATATCGCCCAGCGGAAATTATCCGAAAAGCGCGAACACGAATATGCCGAACACATGCGCTTTTTGAGCGAGTCGGCGGTGCGATTCCTGGAGGTAGCCAGTACCGATGATCAGGTGTATGAAGTAATCGGGGAGGGGCTGGCCAAACTGCTGCCCCGGGCCCAGATCGTACTGTGTGAAATCCAGAATTCGTCCAATCTGTTTACGGTCAAATGCGTATACGGCATCGAAAAATCTGTGCTTGGCAAAGCTGCGGAGGCCCTGGGTTTCGACCCTGTCGGGAAGACGATCAAAGGATCCGGCAAGCATATTCCTTCTCTTCTCTCCGACCGCCTGGTCTTTCTCAGACGTGGTCTTCGGGAACTGGGGCAGGGTGCGGTTCCCGATCAGGCTCTGTCTGCGCTTCACCGGTTGCTTCGGATCGAGCAGGTGGCGCTTATGGGACTTGTCCACGAGGGCAATCTCGTGGGGGCTGTTTACATTATGCTTCCTCGCGGCAAAACGCTGTCAAACGGAGAGTTTGTCGAGGCTTTCATCCGGCAGTCATCGATTGCCCTGAGGCGTCGTGCACTGGAGCGGGAACTGGTGAAAGCACGGGAAACTGCCGAGAAAGCCAACCGTACGAAAGGGAATTTCCTGGCAAATATCAGTCATGAAGTGCGGACGCCGATGAATGCGGTTATCGGGATGACCAATCTTGCGCTCGATCAGAGCGGTTCCTCCGAGCAGCTGGCATATTTGCGCGAAGCCAAGCATGCGGCCTTTTCCCTTCTGAGCATTCTCGATGACGTCCTTGATTTCTCGCGCATCGAGTCAGGCAGGATGCGTATCGAGGCGGTCCCCTTTGCGCTGCGGGAGGTTCTGAATCACATCCGGAGCATGATGTACCCCCGGGCGGCGGGAAAGAGCCTGGAATTCACGGTGGATGTCGACCCCGCCGTCCCCGATTCTCTTATCGGGGATTCGGTCAGGATTCGGCAGGTTCTGGTGAACCTTCTGAGTAATGCCTTCAAGTACACCGAAAAAGGTCGGGTCGCATTGCGGGTAACCGCCGAGCCGGGCAACAACGGACATGATCTCACCGCGGTGTTCGAAGTGGAAGACACCGGGATGGGAATTCCCGAAGATCATCTCGAGTCTGTTTTCGAAAGCTTTACTCAGGTGGACGGTTCCACTACCCGGGCGCACGGAGGCGCGGGGCTTGGTCTGTCAATATGCAGGGAACTGTCCCAACTCATGCACGGCGACCTTCGGGTAACAAGCAACGTGGGGGAGGGGAGTGTTTTTTCGTTTCGCGTCCCTCTCAAACCCTGTTCAGAACAGGCGATCACCAAGACCGAAAAATCCGGCATTGTCGTTTCCGAGGAGCTGTGCCGTCAGATCGAGGGGTATCAGGTATTGGTCGCCGAAGACACCGATCTGAACCGATTGGTTGTGGTTAAGATGCTTGAGAAGTGGGGCGTAAAGACGATCGAGGCATGCAACGGAAAAGAAGCCGTAGAAAAGCTGCAGGCACACCCGGTCGATATGATCCTCATGGATGTTCAGATGCCGCAAATGGATGGTTTCGAAGCGACACGGAAAATCCGGGAAAATGATGCCATCAGGGTGCCGATTGTTGCATTAACGGCTCATGCGCGGGAGGAAGATCGCAAGAAGTGTCTGGATGCGGGCATGGATGACTACCTTGCCAAGCCGGTGTCCCCTGAAGAACTTCGGGATACTATCGCCCGATGGCTCCTGACCCGGACCTCGGAGCTTGATCCCGTCGGCCCGGCACCCTCCAGTTAGGCCGGCAGACTACCGCGACAGTGTATCGATTTTCCGGTCAGCCTCGCCGCAACGCGGCTCTGCGCTGCTGCAGAATCTGCTGTGGAACAAACGCCACGATGCCAGTGCATCTTTGCGGTTCTCGGCGTTTGGCTTTTTCCGGTAGAGCAGATATCTGTTCTCCGCTCCTTCGTACGCCGCCTTTTTGTTGATACCTTCCCCGGCAACCGAGGGCAAGGTCACCGCCCGGTCAAAGAAACTCTGCGCCTGGCGATGCTGACCCTGCTGCTGCAGAACGCGTGCCCGCAACAGCAGATAATAGGCATCTCTGGAGGCATTGGTGGTCCTGGCCAGGGCTGCGGCCTCTGATGTGTTTCCCGAAGACGAGAGGGCATCGATAAGGAGTAACTCCGCATGAAGACGATTCGTTCCGGTGAGTTCATGGTTCAGCGCTGAGCGAAACAGACCGATCGCTTCCGAAAACTCCTTCTGCTCAAAATGCACCTTTGCTTTGTTCAACAGAGATACCGGATCAGGCTCGGCTGCTTCCGAACGCCGTATGTCC
>JBEPYC010000378.1:0-4332 GCA_041641555.1 Chitinivibrionales bacterium
TTGGAAAGGGCACCGATGAGGAATATTTCCGTTCGCTGGTGCACCAAAAAGGTGCCGATGATTTCATCCACTTCAATGGTCCGGTCAGTATGGAGCGAGTAGCCGAAGAAATGGTCAAATGTGATCTCGGCCTGGAACCAAAGCTCAAAGAGAGTTTCGGAAACGAAGCGTTCAGCACCAAAATTCTTGAATTTATGCTTGCCGGTGTACCAGTTGTGGTTTCGGACACCGACATTCACAAGCGCTATATCCCAGATAATCTGGTCAAGTACTTTCGATCGGGAGATGCACAAGACTGCGCTGATGCAGTTTTGGCATTATGTGAAAATGCGGCACTGAGAGAAGAATACATCGGGAAGGGCAAAGGATTCGTTGAAGAATTTGCATGGGATGCGAAGAAGAGCGAGTATTTGTCACTGGTCGATGCTTTAGTAGAATCAGGAAACACGAAATTGGCAGAGGCAGGATCATGAAACGAAAGCAACGATATCTTGTAATTACCCCGGCCAGGGACGAAGCTGAATACCTTTCGCAGACAATCGATGCCGTTGCCGGGCAGACAGTAAAACCAGTTGAATGGATAATAGTTAACGATGGATCGAAGGACAACACGGGTGAGATTGCCCGAGAGGCTGACCGTAAGTTCAGATGGATACGAGCGCTGGACCGAACCGATCGCGGTTTTCGCAGACCCGGCGGAGGAGTTGTAGACACATTTCAGGTGGGATACGACGCGCGCACAGTGCATGATTTCGATTACATTGTCAAACTCGATGGAGACTTGAGTTTCTCTCCAGACTATTTCGAGCGATGTTTCGAGCATTTTCAGAGCGATCAAAGGCTGGGAATTGGCGGCGGAGTGGTATACAACGTTGTGAACGGAGAGGCCCAGGAAGAAAAACAGCCCAGGTTTCACGTTCGGGGGGCTACGAAAATCTATCGAAGAGAGTGCTGGGAAGCTATCGGGGGACTCGTCGCGGTGACCGGATGGGACACCCTGGATGAGGCTCGGGCAAATATGCTTGGCTTTACTACGCGAAGCTTCTCGGATTTGCCGGTGACTCATTACAGGCCAACCGGAAGCGCCCAGGGAACATGGAAAAATGCAGTGAAAAACGGCACGGCCAATTACATTACCGGCTATCATCCGCTGTTTATGTTGAGTAAAGCGTTTCTTCGCGTACGACACAAGCCCTATGGTGTGATTTCTCTGGGGCTTCTGTATGGGTTCGTTTCTGCGATGGTGCGGGGGGAGGAGCGCGTTCCCGATCCTGAACTGATCGCATATGTAAGAAAACAGCAAATGAAACGCCTGACATTACAGCCAAGTATCTGGCGATAGAGCCGTGGCCTGCCAAAAAGGGAGGAAGAGCCCATGAGAATAGTAGTGATAAATGTAGTGCTGATGATGATTCTCATAGCACCTGTTCTGTCCCTGTATGCAAAGGACTACCGAAAAGGGATGGCAGCGGCGGTATTCATTCTGCTGGCTGCACCGTACAACATTTACCTCGAGTTTCCAGGTGCAATGCCGAATCTTACGATTCATCGATTAATCATTGTGCTCATGGTTTTTTTCTGGTTGCGCAAAAGCTGGATACCCAAAAGCCCCACTTCGGTGCCGTTCTACATCCCGTTTACCGGGGTTATCATTACGGCCATTATTTCGGTGAGCATATCGCTGGTGAAGGTACCGAGTGTGAAATCGCTTTTCTCTATCCTCATGGAAGAATGGGTTTTCTATATAGTGGTAGCAACGAGCATGGCGGCGATGTCTTACCAGGATCGTCGTGAACAGGTGCGCATGTTCATTATATCGATTGTCGGTGCGCTGTCGATCGTCGCGGTTCTGGGGATGATTGAACGATGGACCGGATTTAACCCCTCGCAGTTGCTTCCGACCCACGCAAAATTGCCTGATTTCCTTGCCGGCAATGTGAAAACGTACAAGAATCGAATCGTTGCCACCTATCCCCATGCAATTCTGCTGGGGTACACGTTTGCAATGGTCTGGCCGCTTCTGCTTGCCTTACAGGTACGACAGGTAAGCCCGAAGAAACGCCTTCTGCTGTGGTTTTGTTTCTTTGCAATGGGAAGTTCGTTATACTTTACAGAGAGTCGTGGGGCATGGATGGGAAGTATGATTGCTGGTGTTATCGCATTTGCGGCGATGACCGGGCCTATCAGAAAACGGTTGATGATTGCCGGTGCGCTCATGGCCCTGGTGTTTGTGGTGCGACCCCAAATCACTCAGACGGTTCAGCACCTGGTGCAGTCGACGTTTAATCTGAACACACTCAAAGGACGATCGTACAATTACCGGATCGAACTCTGGAACAAAGCATACGAAGAAATTCAGGTGAATCTCAAACGCTATCTGTTTGGGTATGGTGATGATAGTCATTCCTACGCTGACTGGTCGGGCTATGAAGAGGCGACCGGGCGATTTTCCACGTTCTGGAGCTGGGACAATGAGTATGCAGTGATGCTTCTGGAGAGAGGGACTGTCGGGTTTCTGGCCTTCGTACTGTTTTTCCTGGTGCTGTGGGTTCGAACACTGCAGTCGGCGCTTCGGGCCCCTCCAGAGGAAAAAAACTTTTATGTTGGTCTCTGGGCTGCGGTTACGGTCTATTTGTTCATGATGACAAATGTTAAGGTATTTTCGCCGCAGTTGAAGGCACTACTGTACACCACGGCGGCAATGAGTCTTCTTGGTCCGGCGCCTTCCTCTGAGGAAGACCGGGAAGAATTAATGAGTGAAGAACGGGTCAGGGAGATAAGCCGCGAATTGCGGCAGCATCCCATGCCCGCCTGAGAGCAGGAGGAGTTGAAGTGATGAAAACATATGGACTTTGGCAAAAAAGAACAACGCAACGCGTGCATAACAGAGCGTTCGTACTGATGGCAATGGCCTTGCTGGTGGGCGGGGGATGCAGCAGAACCGATGGCAAGGTGCAACATGTGCGTCCGGCTTCTTCTGGTGTGCCGGGGGGCGCGGGAGGTGACTGGAACTCTGCTTACCGAGGATTTCCTACAAGCGACTGGTTCTGGAATAATGTCGGCCCCGGGGATACGATAATGCTGAGTGCGGGGACGTACATAGGCCCCTGGTCCATTAAGCAAGGTGGAACGAAAGAAAAACCGGTTGTGGTTACTCGGGCCACCAATAAACAGCATGGAAAAAGCCGAGGGTGGCGCTCCGCTATGGAAGGCGGAGTCCGCATTATCCGCGGTGGCATCGGAATCGATGTGGACAATATCGTAATCGATGGTATTGAATGGGCCGCGATACATATCGATGTGCCTCCTGTGGATGGCGCAGCGGGAATCGGCACCACCAAGCCGGTTCAGAACCTGACACTCCGCCATCTTCAGATTGAAGGCCCCGGCTGGAATGATACGCATAACGTACGGGGAATGGATCTCACTCCCTCAAATGGCAGATCAAAGAATGTGCGGATAGAAAAGTGCGAAATTTACAATATCGGTAACGCTATCTATACTCTGAATACCGATAATATCAACATCCAGCGCTGTCGCATTCATCATATCAATAACGAAGGCGACGTGCATGAGAATGTCTGGTACTCTGAAGGGTGCAGCAGCGGGGTTTTCCGATGGAACACCGTCTACCGCTCGGTTGCAGAGGGTGTCTTTCTGAGAGGTGACCAGAGTGATTTTCACATCTGTGGAAACCTCTTTCTGCGCTCATGGTACGGGGTTGCAACGAAAAAAGGGTACAAACACACCGCGATTGTCGTTCATAACAATACCTTCGTTGATGTTCATTTTCCTGTGGCCCTCAAAGATGAGCGCGATGAAGCCTGGGTTACCAACAACCTCTTTTATCCTGCGGAAAAAGGGCTGATCCTTCAGGAGGATGTCGAGCATGACTATAACTGGTATGGCGACAAAGTGAACCTGGGGGAACCAAACGGGGTCATTGGGCTAGGAAGAAATCCTTTTCTTTCTGCATCGGAAGATGATTACCGGCTCACCCGCCGGTCGAGTGCGGTAGACAGAGGAGTGGGTATCAAGCGCTGCCGCAAGGACGCGTTTGGAACTGAACGCGGATTCGATGGAGCATGGGACATTGGAGCATACGAACGAACCGGAGACGACGTCTCGATGGCTGTACCGACAAATCTGGTTATTATCGATGAAGTGGAAGAAAAAAATGAATGATGTTTCGGTTGTAATTGTCAGCTGGAATGCACGTGATTATCTGAAGATGTGTCTTCAATCGATAGCCCGGGCATCCTCCGGCCTCGCCGTAGAGGTGATTGTTGTAGACAACGCTTCATCCGACGGTTCCCCGGAGATGGTGGAAAA
>JBEPYC010000379.1:0-4323 GCA_041641555.1 Chitinivibrionales bacterium
TCGCGGGCCCTGGAAAACCAGTATGAGCATTATCTGATTTTTCTGAAGAAGAGGTTCCTTGTCGAAACCGGGAACCGGTTGCCCCATCTCAAGGAACTTCGGAATATTCAGTCCTTCGATGATCTTTTGACGGGTGTCTATCGGGCAATACACGGCCCACGTGCACGGCAGCTGTGCCGGAGCGTGCGAGCCCGGTTCGATGCAGCGCTGATCGATGAATTCCAGGATACGGACCCGCTGCAGTATGCAATCTTCTCTCATTTCTTCCACGATCATGGAAGCCTCTTTCTCATCGGTGACCCCAAGCAGTCGATCTACAGTTTTCGGGGCGCAGATGTCTTTGCGTACCTTCGCGCCCGGACGGATGCTCCTACCACCTACGGACTTATGGAAAACTGGCGTTCGGACCCGGGGCTTATCGGGGCAGTCAATGCTGTTTTTCAGGCAGGGGAGGATCCGTTTGTTTATGATACTATCGGCTATGCACCGATAGCGGCCGCCCACAAGCCAGGGCGAAACCGGCTTCACCTTCCCGAGGGGATGTCACCCGAGCCGTTGCAGCTCTGGTTTATCCGCCGGGAGAGTGACAAACCGGTAAGCGGTGCCTCTGCCGAGCACGCTTCTGCTCATGCAACAGCGACGGAAATCCTGCGACTTCTCGGCACGGGGAACAATCCCGGGGCGCGCATTGGAGACACCCCTCTTTCCCCGCGCGATATTGCGGTGCTGGTCCGCAAAAAAGCGCAGGCGCTGGATATGCAGGCCATACTCCGGAACGCCGGCATTCCGTCGGTGCTTCAGAGCAGCGCTAATCTGTTCGAATCGCATGAAGCCGATGAGATTCAGCTGTTTCTGCGGGCGGTCGCGGACCCCGGAAACAGTCGGCGTGTCAATGCAGCCCTTTGTACGGATCTTTTTGGCATGGACGCAGCGGAATTGTGCCGGGTGCAGGAGAGCGAACGTGAGTACGAGACGGTGCTCTCGGAGTTCTACGTGCTTCATGAACTCTGGCGGGATGAAGGTGTCATGCGCATGCTCGGGAGTTTCCTTCGCAACCATGCCGTTCGCGCCCGTTTGCTCCGATATCCGGATGGCCGGCGGCGGATCACCAACATTCTGCATCTCTCCGAGCTTCTTCATGGCGAAGAAACCGAGATGGGACGGGGGATGGACGGACTCTGCACATGGCTGTCCGAGCGCAGGAGCGGCACCAAGGGAGAAGAAGAGGAACAGGAACTTCGGCTGGAGCAGGATGAGGAAGCGGTCCAGATTATAACAGTTCATCGGAGTAAGGGACTGGAATTCCCTGTTGTATTTGTTCCGTTTCCCTGGGCTGGTTTGAACAGGAATGCCTCGGAGGTGATCTTCCACGACACGACGCGAGGAAATCGGGCTACGCTGGACCTTGGTTCCCAACAGTGTGAAGTCAACCGGAAAGCCGCACTTGACGAGGAACTGGCCGAGAGCATCCGGCTCATGTATGTGGCTATGACCAGGGCGAAATACCGTTGCTATATTTCCTGGGGATGCATCAACAAGGCTGACACATCTGCGCCAGCCTATCTTTTCCATCGCCCCGTGGAAATGGAAGGGTGTCGCACAGAACGGCTTTCCCGTTCTTTCAAAGCAAAATCCGACGAGGACCTTCTGGGGGAACTGGAGGCGCTGCGTCGTACGGCACCGGACAAAATCGGGATGAGTGATTTGCCTCGTGAAGAGATGCCGCACCTCAAATTGAACCGGTCCTCTACACCAGTTCTGTCGCCGAGGCGGTTTACCGGAACGATAGACCGGGACTGGACGGTAACCAGTTTCTCTTCACTTGCATCCGGTTTTACCCATCGCTCAGACAGCGGTGCCGATCGTGATGCTCCATTTTTTGCCACTGGCTCTTTCGAATCGGGTACATCGGCTCTTCGCACCTCGGTTGAGGCGAGTGAACAGAGCATTTTTTCATTCCCACGAGGTGCAACGGCGGGGAATTTTTTCCACGAGCTTCTCGAGCTTGTGGATTTCGAGAGGGCCACTCAGGATCAATCGGATGGACTTGTGGAAAGACTTCTCAGCCGCTATGATCTTTCTGGGGAATGGAAATCGGTAGTCTTGTCCACATTGCGTTCAATCCTCGAGACAGAGCTGCACAGCGGACACGGCAACTTCCGTCTCTCCACGGTTTCGCGCGAGCGGCGGCTGAGCGAACTGCAATTTCATTTTCCGGTGAAAGATCTGGATGGCAACGCTCTTGTCGAGGCCATGGTTTCGGAGTCTCTGCAAGACTCCACCTGGATGGAGCGAATCAGACACTTGACTCAGGCTTCTGTTCGGGGGTACATGCACGGCTTTATCGATCTTGTCTTTGAGCATGCGGGGAGATTTTACATTGTAGACTGGAAATCCAATCATTTGGGCGACTCTTCCGGCGATTATGGTCCTCCTGCTCTCAAAGAAGCCATGGTACGGGAGCTGTATGTCCTGCAGTACCATATCTACCTGGTCGCTTTGCATCGATATTTACACCTTCGGCTTCCCGGATATACGTATGAGCGTCACATGGGAGGTGTTTTCTACCTCTTTGTGCGAGGAATGCGGCAGGGATCGGATACCGGAGTTTTTCACGATTGTCCCAGGCGAGAGAAGATCGAACGCCTTTGGAGCGCACTCGGGGGAGAGCGATGAACATGAATTCGGTACGTAACGAACACACTCCCGGGGCATGGTTGGAAGCCCACTTCTCCCGGTTCATTGCTCAGTTTACGGGGCCGGTAAACGCTGAGGCCGTCACTCTGGCGGCTCGTCTGGTCGTCCGCCAGACGGAAGACAAGCACGTCTGTCTTCCACTGGAGGAATTTGCCGGGAACGAAATCGAATTCGACGGCACAGCGACCGTATGTCCGGAACTTAAAGAGTGGATCGATCAGCTCCGAAGTTGTCCTGGGATTGGGTACCCCGGAGAAAATGTAGCGCTTATTCTCGATGGCACCCGGCTTTATCTGCAACGATACTGGTGGTATGAAGCGCGTCTGTCGGAGCAAATTCTGCATCATCTTTCCCAAACGGTGCCGGTTGAGACATCTACTGTGGGTCGGGAGCTGTCGCGAGTGTTCCCGGAGAAGTCCGGAGAGCTGAACTGGCAGGCGGTTGCCGCGTACGTGGCGCTTCGGAAACGGTTCTGCATCATTACGGGAGGCCCGGGAACTGGTAAGACGACAACGGTAGCCGCTCTCCTGGCACTGCTTGTGGGCCAGAACACCGACCGGGAACTTCGAATCGCCCTGGCTGCGCCTACCGGGAAGGCGTCGATGCGACTGGCGCAAGCGGTTGGCGGTGCGATCGAGCGTATGGAGATCGATGACGGGGTCCAGGAGCGTATCCCACGTGACGCTCAGACCCTGCATCGACTGCTCGGGTACCGGCATGGTTCGAGCCGGTTTCGACACAATGCAGAGAACCCGCTTAATTATGATGTCGTTGTCGTGGATGAGTCGTCGATGGTAGACTTGCCGCTCATGTCGAAGCTGCTGGATGCCGTCCCCTGCGGTTGCCGCTTGATTTTGCTTGGTGACCGAGATCAACTCGCGTCGGTCGAGACCGGCGCTGTGTTGGGGCATCTTTGTGGTCCGCGCGAAACGGGCGCCTTGTTCACCCAAGCGTTCGCCAGGGAGATTCAGGAGCACACGGGGGCCGGGAGTCTGCAGATAGAGGAGCACAACCGGAATGCCGTCGACAACATCGTCCATCTCAGGAGGAGCTATCGGTTCCGGGATGACAGCGGTATCGGGCTCCTGAGCAGGCTCGTAAACAGCGGAGATGACCGCGCAGTGATAGACCTTCTTCGCTCGAACACAAGCGCGGGTGTTTCCTGGAAAGATCTCAACCAGCGAGAGAGCGGATCCAGTGATCTTCGAAAACGAATCGTGGATGGATACGCACCCTTTCTTCAGGGGGCGGATCTTGAGGAGCGGTTTGCCGCGTTCGACCGCTACCGAATCCTCTGCGCATTGCGAACCGGCCCCTTTGGTTCCGAGCGCCTGAACCAGGTGGCGGAAAATGTTCTTGCTGAGAAGAGTTTGATTGATCCACGCAGTCGGTGGTATGCGGGACGCCCGGTGCTTATCGGGGCCAACGATTACACCATGGGCCTATTCAATGGTGATACGGGACTGGTGCTGCCCGATCATGAGTCGGCATACGCGCTTCGAGTGTTTTTCCGAGAGGGTTCACAAAAGTACCGTCGCGTTCTTCCACAGCGTCTTCCAGCCCACAGCACCGCGTTCGCCATGACTGTGCACAAAAGCCAGGGGTCAGAGTTCGACCGCGTCCTTC
>JBEPYC010000380.1:0-4310 GCA_041641555.1 Chitinivibrionales bacterium
AGCCGCCCTTTATTCATGGACAAACATTACATCGAGCGTTCGCTTGATTCTTTTCCCATAGAATTCCTCAATATGCAAGGATGTTACAAAGTCGTTATTGGTGAAAACATCCTCGCAGAACTAAAAATTCGCAAAGAAGACCTTCGTCTTCAGGCAGAGCGGGAACTCAAAGGCAAGCAGCTGCACCTTCTTCAGGAATGGCTCTCTGCCCGAACATCATCTCGCCTGCTCAAAGAACTCGTGGGAGTTTCTCTACACGATTTTGCCCCTGTTTTCCGAGCGCTTCTCCACCTGAAGGAGCAGGACATCCCCCGGGATCGCCTGGCACTGTTTGGAGCGGTCGATAAAGCCTACGGGCTTTCGGACAAACCGTTTCAGCGCATGACAGAAGCGTACTCTTCCGGGAACTCCGGAAGAATTCAGGGAGTATTCAAGGATTACGCATCGGCGGTTCAGAAGCTGACCAACATGGTCGATACCGCACAAGAAAGGACTAAGATATGAAAAATGGAGTTAAGATAGCCATTGTTATTGCAATACTGCTTCTCCTGGTAAGCGGATTCTTTTTTCTGGGCTATGTCGGGATTCACAATAAGCTTGTCTCTCTGGATGAGAATGTCAAGACATCATGGGCACAGGTCGAAAACCAGCTCCAACGAAGACTTGATCTCATCCCGAACCTTGTCGAAACCGTAAAAGGGTATGCCAAACACGAAAAAGAGGTCCTTACCGAGGTCACCAAAGCCCGGGCAAGCGTGGCGGGAGCAAGCACTCCTTCCGAGAAAATCAAAAGCAACAGTCAGCTGAGTTCTGCTCTTTCGCGCCTGCTGGTGGTGGTGGAAAGGTACCCGAACCTGAAGGCCAATCAGAATTTCCTGGCGCTGCAGGATGAGCTTGCGGGAACTGAGAACAGGATTGCAGTGGAGCGTCGCCGTTACAACGAAACGGCACGAGCATTCAACTCCACAATCAGGAAGATACCCTATAACCTGCTTGCAGCAGGGTATGACCGTGCGCCGCTGTTTGAAGCACAGGAAGGAGCCGAGAAAGCTCCGAAGGTAGCTTTCTAAGAAGATGCAGGTCCCCGCGCCCTGCGCGGGGGTCGCGTCCCCGATGCAGCCTCAGGAAAGGCTGCACTCCGAGGTTTCACAGTCGCTGTTTCGGGTTGCTTTTCTTCTCGAAGGATCGGTCCTGAAGAAGCATGTTAATGCCAAGGACCGCGACAATAACGAAGATAGCCATATAGCAGGTAATCAGCGTTGCCATTGACGCCCCCCGTTCCGTTATGAAAATCCGGCTGGTGGTTACCGTACTCTGATTATATACAAAGAACGTAGCGGAAAACGGAAACGAGGCTTCCGAAAAGCAGATTTGAAGCTTTGGGGCCTTGACTCATCCCGGCAAGGCACGCACACCGGGATGATTGTTCCTGGATCGATATGAATTCTGATCCGGGTCAGGAGAGCCTGAAGGGTTCATCTTGAACCCATGCATCGCCTTCTCGAGTGGCGACCTTCTCCACAACAGTGCCGTCGCACAGGTGAACTTCGGCTTTCCATTCACGATCATCCGGTTTTACTTCCCACGGCCGCTGATGCCAGTTACTGTTGAAGAAAAGACTGAAGGGCTCATCATAGGTTGTGTCGACCAGCTCGCCATTGCGATAAAAATCAACATAATCAACGGCTTCGGGGTACATGCTGGCAAGTTTTAACCAGCGCTTTCCCTCATATTCCCCGTGTGGCTCCAGACCCTGGAGGTAAAAACGCTGATCGAAGGGTACTTCAGGAGTGGTAAGACCAAGGCCCCTGGCCATACGAAGAGCGAAAAAGGTGTCTTCACCCGGGGTTATGCTCCAGTCGGTGGGGGGTTCTTGTTTGGTCATGTTGTTGTAATATCCCCATGAAACATGTTTTCGATACCCAACCCCCATGTTTCCAATCGCCTGTGAATCTTCATTACAGAGAACGGGCTTTCCCGGCGAAAGCTTCCGGGCATGTGAGATCAGGTTACTGAACTGCTGTCGGGTGCAGTGGTTACCATGTATGATGAGAACATCGCTGGCCTCACACACCTCTTTGGTGGCATACCCCCCCGTGCCGCTGCTACCTACAGGTATTGTTCCACCGACCTCTTTCTGAGCAATCTGGATCAGCGAAGCCATCCCTTCGGGAGTTGCTGCCACCATGCGGTCCCGTAGGAGATCGTGTTCGTTGGCTATTTCAATGATGACATTCTTGTACCCTCCGTCGACCAGAAAACGCGAAGCCGTCTTTACCGCTTCGCGCACCGCATCTTCATCGGCAAGTTTACCGATGTGCGCAACGTAGAAATAACTGACGATCACCACCATCCCGATCTCATCGGCAGCCCGAATCAATCGGTCCATACGAGTGGCATATGCCGTATCGATCTGTTTTCCATCTTCTCCAAAGGGATTGTTCCCGATGGTGTTTGCAGGCACAGTGAAACAGGGGCCGCCGCCCTGAAAACCAACGGTGAATGCGCGAAGACCATACCGGTACCATTGGGGAAGTGCGGCAATCAGTTCATCGGTCTGCCGATCTGGATCATAGGGACCTCTACCCCACCGGTTGAAGCGTTCCGGCTCATTGCGATCATCGAAAACACCCTGAATAAAACGGGCATTCATCAGAAGACCATGGGCATCCGGATTGGTTCCCTTGATCTGAGAATAGACTGGCTGACCGTTTACAAGAAAGTTCTCCCCTTCGATACTCAGAACCGTCTTCGCCACGTCACGCTCCTTGTTGCTGCGCTGCCTTTAATGACAACAAAATGAGAATACCACCAGGGGGGCAATTAACCCGATCCAGACACCTGCTTCCGGCTGCGCCTCGATCATTTCGGAAGCTCATGTACAGGTCGGGGTAAAATAGAATACGTTCGCCCCGTATGGGAAAAAATCCTCCGGAACGAACGCAACGATGGGCATAGGAATGCTCAATATACCAGTAGTTTAATACCTGCTTCGACAATAAACCCATTCACCCCGATCCCGTCATCGAAGTTAAACTCAACCGGCACCGATGCAGCCAGGAATATGGGAAACGCCTTTGTTGGTACTTCGAGACCATAATTGAGGGTCACTGTCGGCCAGGATTTGTCTTTCTTGATAGTCTTTTGAACGGCCTTCCACTCACGAACAATTACAGAATCCTTATCTCCGGGAGTGGTCGTATCTTCGACAGCGTATTCATGCAGGTAGAGGTTGTAGCTGGTGGTGTCATCCGGAGGCCGGGGTGCATACCGTTGATACTCCGGGTCTTGATCGTTATAGTACTTCACGATGTAGCGGCGAACGGAGTCCTCCGTCGGGAAGTTTTCGAGAGTAAGATAAGGGTTTTCGTAGGAAGAAGATTTTTCCTCAAATTCGGCATAAGTGCCATCGGCAAGCGGCACTGACGCATTCAGTCCCACCGAATGCGTCATGAGCTCCCGTTTGAACCCAAGATAGGCATAGAAAGAGAGGTTGTCGCCGCTGACCACGGACATGTCGTTTTTGTAGGTGCTCAGACCAGTTCGGGCAAGACTCACATTCGCCTTCTCGGTAACTGCCCGCTCCAGATCGGGGTCCCAGCTTTTTTCGGTGCTTTCAGCGTAGAGTAGCCCGGCATTGTAAGAGCCGCCGAGAATAATCATCCCCCATTCCTGGTCTCCCGTCCAATCCAACCCCATAGTACCAGCCAGAACGCCGGAGCCATTCTGTACATCCGAAGAAACAAGATCATGAGAAAGGTCATGGATATTGGATTTTCCGGTCGGCAGTGTGACACCGAGCTGAGCTGCAAGACCGCCACTCATCCCCAGCTTCTTGACATAGGTAACACCAAGGTCGCCGAAACCGGCGGTCTGAATATTCCCGCCACCCGCATACTTGAGTTTCCAGGAAAAAGGGAGGCTAAGATTCAAATCGTAGCCCGCACCATGATAGCCGAGGGTAAACGGGACGGAGGAGCTTCTAAGAAGCGACATACCTCCGCCGGGAGCGTGCGTCACTGAGTTACTGTAGCGTATCTCGAGATCAAGCAGTGCACCCTGTACGCCTTTGCCGATCCACATCGCGCTGGCACCACCACCGGTTGCGCCGCCTCCTGCGCCACATCCACCGACCGATTGCCAGGGGAGCGCCGAAAGCATTGCAGTGTATTGTGAATCGCTCCTTGACGAGAACAACAGCCAGCCGATGGCAGCCAGTAATACGGCGCCTGCAAAACATGCATTGCGCCTGGGGACGAGACGTCCGGACATACAACACCTCTCCTCGAGTTTGGGATAGTGGTACAAAC
>JBEPYC010000381.1:0-4307 GCA_041641555.1 Chitinivibrionales bacterium
CCTCACCTTCAAAGTCCGCAGATCACTGAGTAGCGGGAATTCCGCAGGAAGAGCACTGATTTTGTTGCTGTCGAGTAACAGCACCTTGAGCGCCGGAAGCGAGCAGATCGATGCCGGTACCGAGCGCACGAGGTTACCGGAGACCCGAAGATATACCAGGGAGCGGCAATTGACAATTTCATCGTTGAGGGTATCCAGATGATTGTGATCGATACTGAGATCCTCCAGCCGCCGCAGCGCACCTATTCCCGAAGGCAGCCTTCCGATTGCATTCCGCGAAAGACCGAGCTTTTCAAGCTCTGATAGACGGGTGATACTTACCGGAAGATCGCGAATGTTGTTATTGAACAACGTCAGCGTGTGCAGCGATTTCAGATTACCCAAACGTTTTGGAAGCGATGAAAGGTAATTTTCATCGGCAAACAGGGACGCCAGGGAATCGAGGCGCACGATCGAATCGGGAAGACTCGAAAGCTGGTTCCGGGAGACAGACAGAACGCGAAGACTTCTGAGACGGCCGATCGATCCAGGAAGATAGGTGCACTCGTTGCCGGCCAGACGCAACTCACGGAGTGAACGAAGTGCACCTACTCCCGTTGGAATACTCGAGAGGTGGTTATTATCGAGCCAGAGCAACTCCAGACCCTGGAGCGAATCGATTGTTTCGGGCAGCGTGACCAGCGAGTTGTTAGAGAGGTCGAGTTTCCGAAGGTGTTTGAGCTTTGCGATATCCCCGGGCATCGTGGTAAGCCCCAGTCCTTTCAACCGAAGCTCTTCGATGTGAAAATCCGAGCCGATAGAAATGTATCCCTGCGCAGGAAGATCCAGATTGTTTGCTTCGAAAACTTTCATCAATGCGAGCGAATCGTTTACAAAGCTCTCCTGAGAGCGGAGTTCGGAAGCGGGGATGAGCCCACCGACCGTCACCGATACTGTCTTTCCCGATTCGATAGTGATATTCTGCTCCGTGAACGACACGTAGGCCTTGTCCGAAGGAACGCAGAGAAGACTGTAGGTAGCGGGTGGAACCTGAGGGAAAGCGAAAGTTCCGGTGGAGTCTTCCGCCACGGTCTGAGCGATCGTATGGCCGTTGAATTGGAGGTATACGGTCAAAGAAAGGCCGGGATACCGATCCATGTACAACGCGATCCCGCTCAGTGCTCCAGTGCGTTGGATTTTCCAGAACGGAAGTGCCCTGGCATTCTGCTCCTCGGTAAGAAGAACATCCTGCAGCGACCAGAAGACATCGTTTCCCGATGTATCCACTGCATCAATAAGGTAGCTGCCATACGCCAGAGAATCAAACGAGAACTCGCCATCGGCATTGGTTCGGGTCCGATACTCCTGCTGAGGCTCGACATCGAGGCTGCGCAACCGGAGATGACTGCTGGATGCCCGGGAGTCGTCGGGAAACACCACGGATCCATAGATTTTTCCGTTGGTCGTGGTGGAACTGTCGGACAACGGGTCGCTGTGGCTGGAGCACCCCAGGATAAGCGCATAAACTGCAACCAGTGCTCCCCCCCAGAAGCTCTGTTGCCGGCAGCGTCTCATGACTCACTCCCTTCAATGTGCGATAGCGGGAAAAATTGAATGTTCAGCTGACAAACCCTGTCGTTCGCCCCGTTTCCGTTTGCAATCGCAACGACCTTGTCACGGAACTCCGCGGCAGCCTGCCTGATCTGATCAAATCCATCTTTGGTTATCCCGACAGTGATGGTCGAGATGTCACGCTGTTCTTTCGGATATCGGTCAAGTGCTTCAATCCCCAGCCGCATGGTTTCGAGCTGAAAGTTCTGAATCGCCAGAGAACGATGCCGCTCAGGGGTGGTAATCGCATACGCATTCTGCTCGAAACGGCCATCTTCCCGGCGCTTGATCAGCCCGAGCCGCTCCAGAAGCGCTACCGATTCCCGCGCCTGCGCTTCGGTAATACGGGGCGACAGCGCCGAAGCCAACTGTTCATAGTCGTTTGGATCGATGTGCTTCATCATGACCAGCGACCGAATCACACTATGGTACCAGGTCCGGTAGTACTCGAACTGGTCTTCCTGGAGCACGGAAGTCCGTGCCGAGCGGCGAATCATGGTGAGTTCATTGAAATACCGGTTTCGGTCTTCAAGCTTCTTTGCCTGATTGAAAAACACCAGATTTTCGAAATACCGGGTTTCATTGCGATTATGCCCCAGGATCTGAGACATCCGGTTAGCGGTCTCCTTGGACAGCCCTTTGCGCCCCCGAAGCACCGACGTGAGCCAGGAGGAAGAATTGATACCGAGTTTTTGGGCAAAGTACCTGTTGGAAAGGTGAATCCCCTCGGACTTCCGCAAAGCGATATAGTCCCGGAGGTAGGCCCGGTAATCGGTATAGTCTGTTACTTTTTTTGTTCTTTCGGTGAGCATATCTATTTCCCAATCTAACCTCTATTTGCTCCCTTTGCCATGTTTTTCTTCGTTGTGGAAAAAAATAGTGCTCACCACGGTGAGCACTTGAGGTCGGATGGAATAGATCCAGGCGGAGGTACAAATGGAACACCGGAGCACCAGAGCTGCAGTAGTGGTTCTTCGTCTCTGTCAAGCTGCATAGCCGGCAATGGCATCAGCACCAACACTGGCCGCCACTGCGCCACGGTTTTTCCTTTTGCTCACGGAATCGTCTGACCTGCCCCCTCTCAGCCAACGGTAATGCCGGTTTCACCTCCCGGTACCAGCCCGATGCGTTTTTTTCACTGTGGACCGGAGGTTAATTCATTATTTTGCATACGGAACCTCCATCACCAGCTCCCAGAAAAGGACTCTTACATGGCACGTATAGTACTGTATATTGCAGTGAGTATCGACGGTTACATTGCCGACGCCGAAGGCGGGATATCATGGCTTGAGGCAGTCGATGAGCCCGGCGAAGACTATGGATACGAGTCTTTTTTCAATGATATCGATGTCCTGCTCATGGGGAGGAAAACCTATGAACAGATTCTCGGCTTTGGGGACTGGCCCTACGATAACAAACAGACCTATGTTTTCACCGGACATCCCATAAGCTCACCGCGCGAGGATATATCGTTTGTTGCAGATCCCCCGGCGGAGATTATCGAGAAAATCGAACAGAATGAGGATATCCAGAGGATCTGGCTTGTTGGCGGTGGTAAACTCAATGGCTCGTTTCTTGCCGAAGGCCTGATCGATGAAATGATTCTTTCAATTATTCCGGTCACCCTCGGCAGCGGCATTCCACTATTCAAAGGCCAAACAGCCGACCTGTCTTCGTTTACTCTTCGCTCGACCACCTCATACCATTCGGGGCTCGTACAGATGCACTACGAAGCCGTTCGGGAGGATGACGAAGACGAAGACTCCTGATGGGTAAGCCGGCACCGGCACATCGCTCGTGCAGAGTCAAGACTCTGCACGACACCGTCAACGATTCTTTTCAGGCACCAACTACCGGACTTCGAGAGCCTCAGCCCGAATGGCAGTGAGATTGACAACACTGCGCACCCTTCCGGACTGAGGCAGTCCACATCCCGGATTATCCGTTCGGGGCCAAAAGAGCAAGCCCCAGGCCTTCGTCCATTTTCCGGGTGGCCGGGCTCCCGGTGATCTCCTGGATCACGATTTCCAGCACCCGCCAGGTTATCACCCCTTTGCGTATGCATCCTGTAATCGTGGAGCGTTCTCGTCCTGCCGCCAGATGCATATGCAGTACCGGGGTGCCCTCGGTACCCGGGAAAATCGTTCCAACACCGGCAACCTCATGAACCTCTTCCAGGAGCGTGGTCATGGGAGTGACCGGCGACTCTTCGGCATCGCGCGGGCCGACAATCAGGCGACTTTCACCCCGTGCTCCCCCAACGGCAACGCAATACGCCCTCTGAATCCCCTCTTGTGCGGCCAGACGCTCGATTTCCTCATGAAGAACCTCTCCTTCGTAGAGCCGGATAACAAACACACGGCCCGGCCTTGCTTCTGAATACTCCACCGTCAGTCCCTTTCGCTTCCAGGTTCATTGAATCCCGACCATGAGAACAAAATAAATCCACACCGTTCCGGTCCACGCGAACCCCCCGGAATGGACGGCTACTCGATCAGCTTTTTTAGAGTGGTGGAGAAGCTGCGGATGGTTTTTATTCGTTTCTGGGCAAAGGATCGACAATAGCGAGGACCTGATCCAGCGGACATTTACGAAATAAGTCAAGGGCGTGTTCGCGGGTGTCTGCCAATTGAAATGGTACCCCCCGCTTTTCAAGGTGCTTGTGACAGTAAATCAGACTTCCCAGAGCAGTACTTTCGATGAAAGTCACCTGTGAA
>JBEPYC010000382.1:0-4295 GCA_041641555.1 Chitinivibrionales bacterium
AATCTCTTAAGTATCTCCTCGCTGTCCAGAAGGAGGTATTTTGCAATCGACCGGAGATAAACGCGAACGTAGGGTTCGGCGGGGAGTGAATCGTATTGATTCGCCTCGAGCGCCCGGACGTACTTCGCGTTCAGTTTCAGGTCTTTGGCGATCGTCTCGACCGTGATGCGCTTGGCTTCGCGTTCGCGTCGCAGCAGCTCGCCCAGGGTACGCGGTTGTTCGGGCGACTGCTGGTCGTTGTTTTCGTATTCTGTGTTATCCGGCATTTGTTTCAGCCTTTCCGGCAACGTAAGATTTGAAAAGGTCGATTGTGGATGTCACAGGAAGACCAACCACATTGAAGTAGCATCCGACAATCTTTTCGACAAAAGTCATTCCTCGTCCCTGTATGGCATATGCCCCAGCTTTATCAGCATACTCGTCATGGCTCAAATAGTCATCGATTTCTTCATCGGTTACATCCCGGAAGAATACTTCGGTACGGGATACCGCCGAATAATGAGCGTCCCTGTCGAGACATTCCAACGCGACGGCCGTGCATACCTCATGTCGCTGTCCCGAAAGCAGGCGGAGCATTCGCCCGGCATCTTCCCGGTCTCGCGCTTTTCCCAGAACAGCGGAATCAGAGACCACTACGGTATCGGCACCCAGTACCAGAGACCCAGGGTGATTCGCAGCAACGGATTGAGCTTTTGCCCGAGCCAGCCTTTGGAGAGAATGCGTGAGATTGCCGGGGTCAATGTACGATTCTTCATCGTGGATTTCTCCCGGTATAACATCGAACACAAATCCCATGCGGCTGAGCAGCTCCCTTCTTCGGGGAGATCCTGACGCGAGGACCAGGGGCCGTTCCAGATTTTTCCAGGATACCATATAGTACGAAATCAGAGGACCAATAGCGTATGTGAGTTCACTTCAATGAAATATACGAAAAGGCCTCCATTCGGCGAAAACCAAAACTTTAACACCGCCAAATCGCGATGGAGATATTTTTTCGGATTCAGAATTGCACGTACCCGGTTTGATATACAGATCGGGCTGACCCATCCGCCAGGAAAGGAATAACCTACTATGTCAGAAGAGAAAAACCGCATTCTCGAGACCGCGGTAGAGGCCGCGAAGAAAGCAGGAGTGCTTGTTCGGGAGCGGTTTGGAAATTCACGTGTTCAGGAGAAGGCTTCGAATAATCTGGTCACCCAGGCTGATATGGAAGCCGAGAAGATGATTATCGATATGATCAGAGCGAGGTTCCCCGATCATCAGATACTCAGTGAAGAAACGTATTCCGAAACGGATCTGTTGAGTCCCAGCCTCTGGGTTATCGACCCGCTTGATGGAACCAACAATTTCGCGCATGGAATACCGCTCTTCTGCGTTTCGGTTGCGTATGCATCGCACGGAGTAGTACAGGCAGGAGTCATATACGACCCGATGCGCGATGAATGCTTTTCCACGGCCGTTGAAGGTGCTGCACTGCTCAATGGAGCGGAAATTGGCGTTTCGGACTGCAGCTCGATTACCGAGGCGATCGTTGCGACCGGTTTTCACTATGACAGAGGAGAGTTGGCCCGAAAAACTCTTTCCACCATGGGGCGCCTTTTAGAAGTCAACGTCCGGGGATTCCGCCGCACCGGCAGTGCTGCGTTGGATCTGTGCTGGATTGCCTGCGGAAGATTCGATGGGTATTTCGAGTACAAACTGTCGCCCTGGGATTATGCCGCCGGTATGCAGATCGTGCGCCAGGCCGGTGGGCAATGTCTCGATCGTAACGGAGCGGAAGCTGACCTGGAAACAACCGGTATTATCGCTGGTCCAGGTTCTCTGATGCCTCCATTTCTCACCCAGGTACTCTACGACAGGTAGAACCGCTGAAGCAACATCCTGCTTCCCGTGCGAAATTGTCGTCTGCAGGCCCCGGGAATGCTGCAGGCGATGCTTGCAAATGGTGCTCTACAGGTATATAATCTGCAGTGGCGGCCCAGGCGCTTCCGGCCATTTTTCTGCCTGTTCCGATATTGGTTTCCAGTGTATAACGCGAATCGCCGGACGATTCATCCTCACTACCGGGAATGCCCCAAAGAAAGCACTCCATGTTTGGCGTAATGTTAATCGTCTCGAATGACCGTGAGCGTCAGATTCTCAAATTGGCATTTGAGCAGCGTAAGATTAACATACTCGTTTCTCAGCCCACTTACGCCAACTTCATTAAAATCCTCCAGTACATGCCGGACCTGGTAGTGATGGAAATGCCCAATATCTGTAACGACGAAGCCCGCTTTGCGACGCTAATACGCAAATACAAGAAAACCAAGGCAATTCCGATTCTTGGTTATGGCGATCCGCGTCCTGAGGGTGTCAGAAGAGGCTTTGCCCAGAAAGGGGTACGTTCGTACTTTGTTCGCCCGTTGAAATTCAGTGCAATGATGGCGGAAATCGAGACGATCGCCAAACACAAAAACAAGAACCTCGAAAGCAGAATCGGCGATTCCGACCGCGCCGCCGACACCGAACAGATTCTTCATCCCGACACGCTTCCGCAGAAAAAAATTGAGCTGATGATGAAGCACATCAGCAATCTTCTTGCGTTCCCTTTTACCGTTGCTAAAGTGTTACAGCTTACGCAGGACGAGAAATCGGGAGCAGGCGACCTGTCTCGCGCTATCGAAGCCGATCCGGTTATCTCAGCAAGTATTCTCAAGGTATCGAATACCGTATTTTTCGCAAGCCTCAATCGGAAAATCAACTCGATAAAGGATGCGATCGTGCGTATCGGATTCCGAGAGACAAAGCGTATCGTGACCAGCATGGCAGTCATGCAGCTTTTTGACGATGAGCAGAAAAACCTGGGGTTCGATCGGCGGGAATTCTGGCATCATTCACTTGCCTGCGGGGTCATCTGTGAGAAAATTGCCCGGAGAATGGGTGATGTGTCGCCCGAAGAAGCGTTTCTGGCCGGGCTTCTTCATGATTTCGGCATAATTCTTCTCGATGAATTCTTCCCGGATATTTTCGCCAAAGTCCTGGAAAAGACTTCGGATCGGGGTTCCCTGTTTATCGATGAGGAAACCGCTTTGCTCGGAATCCATCACAACGACCTTGTCGTTGAACTATTTGGAAAGTGGAAATTTCCAGAGTCGATTGTGGAAGGCGTACCCGGCCAGTATAAGACAGAGCAGTTCAAAGGAAACACTGATACCGCCGGAAAACGGTTAGCCATCTGCGTAGCACTCAGCGATGCGTTGGCAAAATCACTGCAGTTGGGAAGAGAATGCGACCATTTCGTGCGTCCCATCGAGAACTGGACGTTTCAGACCGTTAAGATGCCTACCGGGTTTTCATCATCGTTTCTTGATTCGATACACAACGAAGTCGCGATGTTCCGTAAGTTCCTTCGAATCGAGGATACCGGCAGGGAGCGCGGCCGGACAGCCGCCGACATCAAGCAGAAAATCTGTTTCGCAAACCATGCCAAAGACCTGTTCGTACCACCCCTGCTTTACCTTCAGAAAGAAGGGTTTACTATCGATCAGCTCAATCCCCCCGAACGATCGGCGTGTGAGGATGGCGCATACGAGCTCAGTCTGGTCTGGGCAGGCAGGGAGACTCCCCCGGAGATTGTCCGGGAATTCGGGCAGGTCATTCGGCCCTCGAGCGGCGCTGCTGCCGGGCAGCCTGAATTTGCTCCCGTGGTGGCCATCGTTCCCGCGGAAACCGGGTTCGAGCAAGATGCCTACGGACAGGTGACGCTTCTTAATCATGGTTTTGATCTTCGGACGCTCGAGTCGAGGATCGTTCAGACACTCACTCCTCAGCGCACGGCGCCCACCGAGTCAAAAAACTAACCTAAGCACCCGATGCGTAACGAAGTCGGCGCCGGCGAGATCCGCGGATTACGTGCGCGGATTTTCTCCACGTTATGCTGGTAGAGGTAGAAGTTCGCCCCCTTTTCTCATGTATCTTTAAGCTATGTCTCATCCGGATGGTATCTGCACGTGCATTTTGAGCTGCTGGTTGCTCATTGGGGCCGGGAAACTGCCAAAGGCATCTGGAGTCGATCCAATATTCAGGTGGAGTAGTGTATGATCGGGATTGTGTTTCTTTTCTTGGTGATTATACCGGCAGTTTCCGCCCATGGGCAGGAATGTGAGCTTACTCTCGCCCGCCTGCAATACGGAGGTGGCGGTGACTGGTATGCCAATCCATCGTCTCTCCCGAATCTGGTTGAAGCACTCCGCACTCGCACGAACATTCCGGTGTGCGATTCCGTTGCCGAAGTCGAGATCGAGAGCGATCGC
>JBEPYC010000383.1:0-4289 GCA_041641555.1 Chitinivibrionales bacterium
ACTGTTTACCTTCCGGCGGATTCCCGTTTAAGAACCCAAAAATCCGGACCGATCGATGCGGTGGTGTATGGACATGGTCGCGTCCTGGTTATGGACGATGAAGAGGTCGTGCGGGATCTGGCTGTGGATATGCTGGAGCAGCTTGGCTATCTTCCCACCGCCTGCAAAAGTGGTGAGCAGGCCGTGAAGCAGTATCGAGAGTCAGTTCAAATGGGGGACCCGTTCGATGCCGTCATATTGGACCTGACCGTTCCTGGCGCAATGGGGGGAGAAGAAGCTATCCGGAGAATTCGAGAGATCGATCCCGGCGTCAAAGCAATCGTGTCCAGTGGCTATTTCGATAACCCGGTTGTGGCGCAGTACCAGAAGTATGGGTTCGCTGCATCGGTCTCCAAGCCATACCGGCTCGCGCAATTGAGCAAAACCCTCCGGCAACTGGTGGAAGAAAAACGGTCCAGCATGTAGTTTTCTCTGCATCGTGAATTGCACATCCTTATCGACACTGAATAGAGGGGAAAACTCCGATGACAATGCTGAGTGTTAATCTCAATAAATTTGCACTGGTGCGGAACAGCAGAGGTACCAACACACCCGATGTCCTCTCAATGGGAAGGCGGTGTATTGAATCCGGTGCGCATGGCCTGACTATTCATCCGCGGCCGGATCAGCGACACGCGACGTATGGTGATGCTCGCTCGCTTGGTGCGTTCTTGAGAGGCATTCCTCATGCGGAGTTCAATATCGAAGGAAATCCGCTCCCGCAGTTTCTCGATGTAGTGCACGAGGTCAAGCCCGATCAGTGTACCCTTGTCCCCGATGCTGAAAACCAGCTGACATCGGACCACGGGTGGGATCTGAGTGGAGACACCGGCAGACTCCGGGAAATTATCGGAGAGTTGAACGCAAGGGGTATCCGGGTCAGTCTGTTCATGGATTACGACAATCTCTCCGGTATCGATACCGCGGCGGCGATCGGTGCCGACCGAATCGAGCTTTATACCGAACCTTACGCAAAAACCTTTTCTTCGGGAGAGCAGGGGAGTGTGACCGAAAAGTTTGCCTTTGCAGCCGAGCATGCCCGTAAAAACAATCTGGGAGTGAACGCCGGTCACGACCTGAGCCTGAAGAATCTGGGGTATTTTCTGTCGCTGGTGCCAAACGTACTCGAGGTTTCTATCGGGCACGCCCTGGTGATCGAGGCATGGGATCACGGGCTTGAGGAAACAATCAGGAAGTACATCAAAATTCTATGATTCTGCGGTTCGAAGCTCAGGACGATGCCCTGAGCCGGTGTGTCGAAGCGGCGTGTGGTGCAGTGATCTTACCGAACTGAGTACGCCCGAAGGCTTCCCGCAGTGCGCGAGGCTGGATTCCGAACGTGAATCCCGGACTACCTGATTGCTCAATTCTCCTCGTTATTCTCTTTCACGTATTCGGCAAGATCGGAAACGGTTTCGATACCCAGTTTCTCTGCCTGCTCTTTTCGCATGGTCAGCGTGTAGGTGTTGTTGAACCCGAATGGTTCGAGCCAGATGAGATCGTACTTGTTTCGGAAGGCAGAATCAACTACCGCGTAGGCACTGTCGGGGTCGCTTATGACGGGCTCCTTGAGGATACTGACCAGGCCGGTACCCGTGTATTCAGCGTAGAGGTCCAGGTCTCCTGCCTCCAGGGCATTGAAGCAGATCATGGTGCCGCCGAGATTGAGCTTTCTGCTGACCTCGATATCGGTCGTACTTTCAATTCGCATGGCCATAATCTCTCCGAGAATCTCCTGCTCGGTGAAATTTTTTCCTCCGATGCGGACGGTGCCTTTGGGGTTTTCCGGAGATACCTCTTTGTCGCCGAGTAGATCCGCCGATACCAGAAATTCTCTGGCTACTTCCGAGGCCGCCCGGTTCTTTTCATCGACCTGGTAATTGAGTCGTTGCATGACCGAATCGGGAAGAAGTCCGGCAAGTGCATTGAGCGCGGAGCGGATTTCGGGAAATTCTGCAAGTGTTTCACTTCGTACAAGCGGGGCAGCATGATAGGGCGGAAAAAAGTTCTTGTCGTCTTCGAGGACCGCCAGGTTGTAAGCAGGAATGCGACCGTCGGTGGCAAAACCGCAGATGACATCCACCGCTCCATCGTCGACCGCACGGTACATAAGCCCTGGGTCCATATGCCTGGGTTCCGATGCGAACTCAAAATTGTAGGCTTCTTTCAAGCCCGGATAGCCATCGGGCCGTACCAGAAACTCCGAATCGAATCCGGCGGTCAGGTGCTCGGATGATTGTCGGTTGATGAACTGAGGAATCAAAGCCAGGACAATAACGGCGAGAATAACAACGCCTGCAGTGACAGCACGTTTCTGGGGTGCCATAAAATTCTCCTTCTTAGGGGATCGTTACGGATTCGGGCAGCTCGAAGCGTTCGCCCGATTGACCGCGATTATTGAATCGTTTACTGTGCCCGATGCGACGGAGCCAGCCACTGTTCGAGCGCACCCAGGGCCCAGTCGAGTACTAAAGCAAGAAGTGCGGCGGGGGCTGCACCCGCGAGAACCGAGTCCATGTGATAGCTTCGAAGGCCCTTGAATATCAGGTCTCCCAAACCTCCGGCTCCGACCAGCGAAACCAGCGTGGCCACTCCGATTGTCCAGACCGTGGCGATGCGGACGCCGGCCATGATCACGGGAAGAGCAAGCGGCAGTTCAACGCTGAACAGACGCTGACGTGGTGTCATTCCCATCCCGATGGCGACTTCGGTTACCGAAGGATCAACCTGTCGTATGCCGGTATACGTGTTTCGGAGAACAGGAAGAAGTGCGTAGGCCACCAGTGATACCAGCCCGGGGGCAAGCCCGATTGTCGGGAGTCCGAGCAGCTTGAAGAATACAACCACAAAGGCCACCAGAGCAAGCGATGGAATGGGTTGAATGATGCTCACGATGCCCATGATGGTAGTCACCAGCGTGCGGTATTGTGATCGAGCCAGGAAAATCCCCAGAGGTACGGCAATTATCACCGCAAGAGTCATGGCAAGAACGGTGAGCAGAAGATGCTCGTACCCGCGGCTGATGATCTGTTCTCCGTAACGACTAAAAAACTCGTTCATTGCTCGACCCCCGCTCGCTGAAAGGCTGTACCGACAGCCGAAAGCAGGTGCTCCATGGAAAGAACGCCGACCTGTTTATCCTGATCCCACACGGGCATTTTTTCTTTCTGTACTTCTTTGAACAAATCGAGCGCTTCGATCAGTGAATTGCGAACGAACAGCCGTTTTTTCGGCGTTTCCGCGGCCTCCTCCGGTTCGGACAGGGACAGAGACGAAGACTTGATCAGGTGCGACAATCGTACCGTCATTAGGGAAAGCTGGAACCGATGCGGGCCGAGAAATCGATCGACAAATTCGTTAGCCGGTGACTCGACGATATCCCGGGGTGGTGCGATCTGCTGAACTTCTCCCTGATCGAGAATCGCGATCCGATCGCCCATTTTGACCGCTTCGTAGATATCGTGGGTCACGAAAAGAATGGTTTTCTGAATTCTCGACTCGAGTTCGATGAATTCATCCTGAAGTTGTTCGCGCGTGATCGGATCCAGGGCGCCGAAGGGCTCATCCATGAGAATAACCGGAGGATCGGCGGCAAGCGCACGTGCGACACCGATGCGCTGACGCTGCCCGCCACTGAGCTGGGTAGGGTAGCGGTCCCGGAATTGTTCGGGAGGAGACAGGCCGACAAGTTCCAGCAACTCGGATACGCGCGAATTGATCTTATCCGAAGACCAGCCGACCAAACGCGGAACCACTCCGATATTTTCCCCCACAGTCATGTGCGGAAACAGCCCGATTCCCTGGATTGCATATCCAATGCTTCTTCGAAGCTGAACCGGGTTTTGCGACAGGATATCCTTGTCGCCAACGGTGATAGTTCCCGACGAGGGTTCGATCAGGCGGTTGACCATTTTCATGGTGGTCGTCTTGCCGCTTCCACTCGTTCCCAGAAGCACCAGCGTTTCCCCTTCAGCCACCTCGAAAGAGATCTCACGCACGGCCTTGGTCCCGTTGGGGAAGACTTTGCAGACTTTGTCGAACCGTATCACAATGTGCCTTTGATTAAAACCGGCTCAGCCGGTGGATTCCACACCTGCGCCCGGTCATCGAGCCTGTGTCGACGGGATCGGGCGTCTCTTACGTCAGCCACACTACCTACACAGTCGACTCGCAGACAGGCCACATAAGGATATTGTCGACCTGGACCCGGGCAGGCATGGCTACACACAGAAGTGCCATTTCGGCCAGGT
>JBEPYC010000384.1:0-4286 GCA_041641555.1 Chitinivibrionales bacterium
AAGCGGGTTTTTGGCCGGGTTCTCGGCCACGACGTCAATCACCTTGGTAAAAATTTTCGATGCGCGTACAGCGATATCGATATGGCCATACGTTATCGGATCGAACGTGCCGGGATATAAAGCAATTGGCATACCAAGTCTCCTCAGGACAGCCGAAAAATGGCTCAGAAAGGGATTAACCTACTCCCGCTGAGCATCTTCTTCGGTGAAACGCTCCTTTTCGAAGAATTCCACGACCGTACCTCCGTACTCTCGCATTTCGGTTGGGGATATCATCCCCCAGGGCCGGGAAACTCCACTACGACGCTCATAGATAACCACTCCCGAATTCGACAGAATCGAGCCGAGATCCTCAACGACTCTCTGCAAATGTTCGGCATCGTATGGGGGGTCAAAATAGATAATGTCGTAGGGACCTGAAGAGCGTTGCGCAAATCGTCGAACATCTTCCCGGTAGACGCACATCCGCTCGGCGACACCCAGACCATTTCCCAGCTTCTCTATGAGCCCTGCCCGAAGCCGGTTCTTTTCGACAAAATCGACATCCTGCGCACCCGAACTCAGCATTTCAAAGCCGAAAGCACCGCTGCCCGCACAAAGATCCGCCACGCGGGCACCGGGAATTCTGCTCCGGATCTTGTTGGCAACCGATTCCCGGGTACGCTCCGCTGTCGGGCGAAATCCCGATGCCGGCTTGGGTACCGGGAGGAATCTTCCTCCCAGATCACCCGAAACGATTCGTAGTTTCATGATTCAAAGGAATCTATTCTTTGGTTGTAAACACAACCACCGCATCGATGCCTATTTGAGAGCGGGATGTGGCACTGAGTGTGTAGGACTTGAAAGCACATGGTACTCGTGCCTCGTAGGTTTCTTTGAGCATCTCCGTGAAATCGACGAACGTGCCTGTTCCGGAAATGCGATACTCATACCGCCGAAAAGGTCCCATTTTTTCAGCAGAAATGCGTGCAGGCTTACGCTTCAGCGAAATCCCTGTCTTCTTCGCGATCTCTCCGAATTCTTCCACAGTACGCCCAATGGTTTCGCGAGACGGCAAGAAGGAAAGTGAAAGGTCGACAAATGGATCGCTCAACCGAAGTCCCCACTCGGCTTCACAGGTTACCGCAAACCGGTAGCCGCCATTTTTGTTCTGTTTGATAAAGGAATAGGGAGGGGCAAGTAAATCGACATTCTCCGTTTTCATCGACGAAAAAAGCGAGTTGACCATTTCACGGCTGGAACTCAGCCCTACGGCGTAGATCGTCTTGAAATTGCTGACCTCCAGTGAGCGAAGACCTATTTCATCGGGAACGGCGCGGATGAGTAGATCGGAGACATCCTTGGCAAAAAGTGCCTCGTAGTTGAGCTTCTCCGCAAAGGAAAGCTGCTCGTAAGGAAGGTCCAGGTAGCCCCGACGGCTGAGCTGATCCCGTTCATCGGTGATATCCCGCACAACGTCTTCCACCACATTTCCGGCTTTCTGACTCGATGGTGCAAGGCCGGTTTCGGACATCGACGTCTCTGTGGGACTGTCGCCAAAAGAGCCAACCAGGACGACAACGGCAGTCACTACTGCCACAACTCCCACCCCGATGCCACTTCCGATCAGAACTTTCGGGGGAAGGTGAAACTGCATGCGCCTCTGCTGGATGGCGCCTTCAGACAGAAGGTTTATCCTGATCATTGTTCCAGCTCCGCTCCTCCCCTGACCGCAAGCCCCACTGCCACAGCGAGACGAGGTGCATATCGTTTCAAATCAGTTTCCTCGACATTTCCTACCTGGAAGGAAATGTTCTTGAAGGGGTAGAGCACATCGGTATTGGTTCGGTTCTGAACCACATAGTCGCTGACTTCGGGGAAAGAAAAATTGGTGCCCGCAAGGTAGAACGACGGACCGCCATTTTGAAAGACATCCTGATGAGCCGTGGAAAGCGCCTGGACTCCCTTGTTGACCGCACCAAGACACCTCTCAGGTGATCCGGAATCGAATGTCTCACGCACAACCTCGTAATCGAGAAACTCCGCATCTCTGGTAAGCACGAGGGTAGTCTGGTCATTTTCCCCGTAGACCACAACCGAAGGAGCCGTTACCTGCTCATGATAGTTTTGTTCGAAAAGATTGATCAGGCCGAAAATATCGAGATCTACAACGATCGGATTCATCTTGCTGGATCGCACAACTTCGGCAAGCCTGCGAACCGAATCTTTGCGATAGGCGACAACCAGATAGTGATCGAACGGAGAATCGTATCTCTCTTTCATCTTCTGGTAGTCGAGAGCATATTCCTCCATGCTGCCAAGAATCTGCTGCTCCATCTCCCAGCGGATCGTTTCATCGATGTTGTTTTCGTCCCGATCGACGGAGATGTTTTTGACCATCGCCCATTCAGCCGGAAGAGAGCACACTACGTTCTCCCCCGCCAGCGAGACTTCTCCCGAAAGCGATTTGAGTTCACTGGCAAGAGATTTCCACCAGTCCACCGGTTCTTCTTCGAGCGACTGAATTCCGATCCGGGTCACCGCCTGAGCTTCTGGCGCGTACTGAGCAAGACAGATGCAGTCTTTCCGGATATCCAACCCGCAGACACTTTGTAAGCGTCCTGGCATAATGTTACACTATTTCCTTCCCGATACCGCACATCCGGCATTCTCACCGAAATAAAGTATTCCGAGCGAAACCCTGCTGTTCTAAGTTCATTCTATGGTGCGGTTTATGTATAAGAGGATATTTAGAAAATGAGTGATTCGCACATCAAAGGCAAATCCCATCTTTTATGATATCCAGTTTTACCGGCCCGATTCCCCGGACTTCCAATATTTGTTCGTAATCCCGAAATGGACCGTTCTGTTCTCTATATTCTACAATTCGTGCAGAAATCGCGGGGCCAATTCCGTGCAGTTCCTGCAATTGTTCAGCCGAAGCTGCATTTATAGGAATGCGGCCTTCATTACACCGCCCCTCTGACTCAGGAAGACCTCCCGAATCGACGGGCGTTTCGGACAGCACAGATGTGTCATACCGTGTGGAATACGTCTCAACGGAATCGGAATTTTGGGCGGCAACGATCACTGGCGAGTGATTATACGATGGAATAATGCCGAAGAGAAGAATGAACCATCCCGCTGCTCCCCCGCCCCAAAGCAGGCTGAGCAGAACAAAGAAAACGGCTCTTTTCTCGTAAAGTCCGGCAAATAAAAAAGGCTTCTTCACCCCAAGAAAATAATCTTCCGGACCAGGCAATCTCCACACCCGGCCCCACGCACTTCCAGGGATCGCACAACGGGAGTTTCGTTAGAACCTGCTACAGCGCGATTCCCGTAACGGTATCTTCGGGTGACGTATTGCGGGCTGAGCCGAGCATACCGATAAATGCTTCAGTGATATCGGGATCAAACTGCACACCCTTGTTTTCTGCCAGAATCCCGGTTGCTCTATCCATGCTCATGGCTCTCCGGTAGGGTCGATCGGAAGTCATTGCTTCGTAGGCATCACACACCCCAAGTATGCGGGCCCCAAACGGAATGCCCTCGCCGGCCAGATGATCAGGGTACCCCTGCCCGTTATAGAATTCATGATGATGCAGAATATAAGGGGAAAGTGACTGCAGAAAAGGTACATCCTTGACTATGCGCATTCCCAGTTCAGGGTGTTTCTTGATCTCATCGAACTCCCCGGGGCTTAACCGGCCCGGCTTGTTCAGAATGGCTTCGCTCACCCCGATTTTGCCGATATCGTGCAGTAATCCGGCGTACTTGACCTTGTCTATCTCAGATTCCCGTAACCCAAGGCGCTTGGCAAGAACAACCGCATACTTCATGACGTTTTCAGAGTGACCGTGAGTGTACGGATCCTTGGCTTCGACCGCCAGAGCGAATCCTTTGATAGTCCGGAGATAATTATCGCGGATATTCTGGTAAAGTCGGACATTTTCTATGGAGATTGATGACTGCGATGCCAGAACGTTTATCATCTCGATGTCCAGATAGGAGAAGGTACCGTGTCCTTTCCGTCGAACTAAACACAATGCGCCAAGCACTCGTTTGAAGGTCTTGAGCGGGAAAATGATACAGGAATCGAGTTCATGCCACACCGATGAACCGTTGAGAAGCTCATCGTGCTCCCCCATCGGGAACGTCAACGGCTTTCCCTGGGTGTAGGTTTTCTGAAAAGCCGCGGTGAAAAGTGAGTCGTGCCAAAAACTCGAGGAAAGGTTTTTACCCCAGGTATCGGAGATACTGAGCCCGCCGTCACCCTGGGAAAACATCAATGCCCCGGCATCGGCAAT
>JBEPYC010000385.1:0-4277 GCA_041641555.1 Chitinivibrionales bacterium
CCCAATGGGGGTATTCTTATTTGTCGGTCCTTCGGGTGTTGGTAAAACCGAATGTGCGCTTTCTCTTGCCGATACATTGTTTGGTGGAGAGAAGTTTACCACGGTCATCAACATGTCCGAATATCAGGAGAAGCACACGGTCTCGCAGCTCAAGGGCTCACCTCCCGGATATGTCGGGTATGGCGAAGGCGGGATACTTACCGAAGCCGTACGCCAGAAACCGTACTCGATCGTGATCCTCGATGAGGTCGAAAAGGCGCATCTGGAGGTCATGAATCTGTTCTATCAGGTTTTTGACAAAGGCTTTATGCGCGACGGCGAAGGGCGCGAGATTAATTTCCGGAATACGGTCATTATCCTTACATCCAACCTGGCATCGGATAAGATCGTGGAGCTTGCAACACAAGAGGATGGCACGACGACTTCTGAGATAACAGAGACCATCCGGCCGGTATTGTCCAGCCACTTCCAGCCGGCGCTTCTGGCCCGGTGTGCGGTCGTACCGTTCTGGCCCCTGGGAATGGATGTAATGCGGGATATCGTTCGTATGAAACTGGATAAAATAGTCAAGCGAATCGAGCAGAACCATAGCATAACCATGAGCTATTCCGATGTGCTGGTTGAGGGGATCGCTCAGCAATGTACTACAATAGAAAGTGGTGCACGCAACGCCGATGCAATCATCGGACAAACAATACTTCCGGCGATCTCGATGAAGCTTTTGGAGAACATGGGCAATGAAGAACAGTCGTACAGCAGAATCGTCGTGGGTGCCGATGAAGAAGGTAACCTGGGTATCGATTTCGAGTGATCAGCTTGAACGGGCAGAGGGTCGAGGACAAAGCCTTCCAAAAGAGGCTACAGGCTTTCTATCGACGGTGCGATCTCGAGTACCTTGTCGAGATTCGTCATCTGGAAAAGACGATTCACGTATGATGTGGGTGTGCGGTTGGTATGAATGAATACCAGCCGCCTGTTGGCTTTTTCCATGAGAGTCGAGTAGAATACAAAAACTCCCAGTCCGTGACTGTCGACAAATTGTACCCGACTGATGTCCACCGCGATTATGGGGTGCCCTCTTCGGCAGAGTGACCGGAGGCTCGACGAAAGCTCTCTGGCATCGTCATCGGTCACTCTTCCCACCAATTCAAGGCAGGGTGTGTTGAGGATGTTTTTTGTGTAAACCGTAAGTGCCATGCAACAATCGCTTTGGCAGAATGCGTCAGTTTTCGGGGCTCTTTTCTGAATCGGATAAAGACCCGGGGGAGTTTTCTGGCTGTTCTGCAGCCGCAGTTATAGTATACCATCCCCGATGAGATCTTTGCATTCATTTCCTCCGGGAAACATGATCCACCGCAGCGGGATAGATCGTCCAGAAATCAGTATTCCTGGTGCCTGAAACGCCACAGCAAGAGGCCTGCGAATGCAGCGGCATACAATCCTACGTTCACTGCGGGGTGGAGAGGGCCGGCAAGGGAAGGAGAGTTACCTCCAGTCAGTGAGACGGCATACGTCTGCAGAGCGTTCATTTTGGGCCAGAAAGAGATGAACGTGCGCCAGAAGAGCGGAATCGAAGGCTCACCCTGGAAAGCTTGCTGGGCAAAATCACTCTGCAGGATTCGAAATGCACTGTCGGTCAGAAAACTGATACCGGCAACAGCGATACCGAACAGCCCCGCCATAAAATCGGGCAGGAAGAACGAGAACACCATGACCAGAGCGGTTATGAGGAGAATGTTGAGCCAGCACACCGCCGATGCTGTCAGGAATCCAGGCATGATTCCGCCGGCACTGAAGAAGGTTATCCCGAAAATCGCCACGTGAAGAATGCTCATGAAGAGCATCATGATGAAGGACAGACCAAAATAGGTACCAAGTGCCAGTTGCCACCGGCCCACCGCCCTTGAAAGCACCATAGTCGCCGCGCCTTCGTTTCGTTCCCGGCGGAATATCCCCATTGACAGGAGTGCCGACACCAGGATGCTGAGTGTTGCAATCAGGTGGAAGGCAACACGAGAGGCATGCCACGCCACGGTTACCGAATCCACCGCTCGTCCGTTTACAACATAGCTGCCACCGTAGCACCCCCGAAGAAACAATACCAGCAGCACTCCCAGCCCGAGAAGTACCACAAAACTTTTGTGACGAATGACATCGGAGATGGTAAATCGTATGACTGTGAAAAGGTTATGCATGGCTATCCCCCACAAGTCGCACAAAGACATCTTCGAGAGTTTCATTGACGGAGATAAGCTCGGAAAGCCTGCCGTGTGTGATGATTGTACCGTTTTTTATTATGGCCGCCGTATCGCAGGTCTTTTCTACCTCGGAGAGTAAATGGGAATTGAGTATGATAGTTGTGCCTCTTTCCCGAATTTGTTCGAGAATTGTACGGATATCACGGATGCCGATCGGATCCAGACCCGTAACAGGTTCATCCAGAATCAAGAGTCGGGGAGTACCGATGAGCGCTGCGGCGAGTCCTATTCGCTGAGCCATCCCCTTTGAGTAGGCATGCGCTTTCACCTTCTCTTTGCCCTGCATCCCGACCACCGGAAGCAATCGCTCGATTTCGCTTTGTGCCTCACTGCCTTTCATGTTGCAGAGAGCAGCATGTCGACGAAGGTATTCCCTGCCGCTGAGATAGGGTGGGATCCGTAGGTTCTCGGGCAAGTACCCAACGTTTCGACGGGCTGCGGGATCGAGTGATTGCTTTTCGTTAACGGTGATCGATCCCGAAGTAGGGCGCACCAGATCAAGCAGCATCTTGACCAGAGTGGATTTCCCCGCCCCGTTTGGACCCAGCAAAGCCAGGAAGGCTCCTTCGGGTACATCGAGACTGATGTTGTCGACTGCCTGAAGGCTGCCGTACCGTTTGCTGACTGAATGGAATGAAACCACCTGCGGAGCTGCCTTTCTTGTTGAGCCACTCTGACATGCCGGTACACTGATTGGTCAATGCCGCAGCTGTGAGTCCCAATGTGGGTGTTTGGCTTCCCAGGTTCGCCCAGTCGCTTTCGAGTAGAGCGAAAGCGTCGCGAAGGGAGTCGTCAGTGAGCGCCTTTGCCGGTGAACACAACCAGAATCGTGCGAAGAACAATCTTTATGTCAAGAGAAATGGACATGTTCTCAAAATAGTACAGGTCGTAGAGGACTTTCTGTTTTACATCTTCTATGGTTTCATCGTATTTGTGTTTTACCTGGGCCCACCCCGTGATACCGGGCTTCATCTTGAGTCGACGCACATACCAGGGGATCTCTTTGCGCAGTTCTTCGATAAAGAACGGGCGCTCGGGACGGGGGCCGACAAGACTCATTTCTCCCCGAAAAACATTGATAAACTGGGGAAGTTCATCGAGGCGGGTCTTTCGACAAAACCGCCCGATCGGCGTGATGCGCGGATCGTTTTCCGTTGCCCACTGCGGCCCGGATATCTTTTCCGCATCCTGATACATCGAGCGAAACTTATACAAAGTGAATGTCTTCCCGTATTGTCCACATCGGGTTTGCTTATAAATTGCCGGCCCTTTGGAGGTCAGCTTGATCAGAGCAGCCACCCCCAGGAGTACGGGACTTCCCAGGACCAGAACAATCATAGAGGTAATGATATCGATCAAGCGTTTGACCTGCGCTTCCCAGGACGGCATATGATCTTGAAGAAGAACCAGAAGGGGAACACCGAAAAGTTGATGCGTTTTGAGATGGCCGGTGATGACGTCCATAAGCGAAGGAACCATGTAGATGGTTACATGCAGGTCGGCACAGTAATTTATGAGTCGTTCGATTTCCCGATGCGATGTGGAGATGTGAGAAATGATCAGTCCGGAGACTTGTTCCTTTCTTACGATCGAGGGAAGCTCTGAGTACGTGCCGAACACCGGATAGTTGGAGAATGTCGTGCCCTTTTTCCTCCCGTCATCATCGACAAATCCCGCCACGCGATTACCCAGCTGCGGGTAGCGTTCAATTTCCTTAACAAGCTTCTTCCCCTCCTTAGTCGCTCCGACAATTATAACCCTCGAAACCCCAAATCCTTTAGAAAAGAACCAGGAGAGAAGTGTATGCATTGCAAAACGGTTGATGGTTGCAAAAATGAGCATGCATGAACCGTAGGTCAGCAGGACACCAAGTTTTGTGCGTGTAAAGAGTATGTCGAAATCGCCGGTCTGTGCAAAATGGACGATCTGGTCGGCGCTGGTTACCAGAAAAAGCAGGAATATCCCGGTAATCACCGTCCTTGCCACGACAAAAAACTCATCGATACGCGATTCTTTGTA
>JBEPYC010000386.1:0-4270 GCA_041641555.1 Chitinivibrionales bacterium
CATCCTTGCGCATGTTTCATGAGATTGGGGCGAACGACTCCATAGGCCTGCACCCGTACGACAATCGACTCGGTGAAAACAGTGTGCTTGAGCCAGCGCGAGGTAACCGCAATTAACCCTTCGATATCGAGCTCATTGGAATACATCAGCAGTTTTACCATCGTTTGCGAATCGTCGGGTTCGTTTTCCATATCGGTGAGTATTATCAGCCGATGGCGTTGCTCAGGGTTTCCGTGTGAAACGAACTCCATATGCCCCTCTCAAACAGTGAAATGGTGGTAAAAGTGGTTTTCGTGCATTAAACTCAAAATACAATGCCAGGGACATAATCGGCCCGATCTTCTACGCATTACGCCGTGCAGACAGGAAAACGGGCCTGGATTCGTATGCAGCGAACCAAAGCGAGACGCGAAAGTGAGCAGTCCGCAGGCACGATGGACAGCGTAGTTGTTACAACTATGCAGTGGGTTATTTCAATGATTGGAGGCGAAAAACGTATTTTATGTGATTGGTCGCCGATTCTACACAAAAATTTAACCTCTCATACTTCAGAGCAGTGCTTATTTGGTATTCGCTCGCGCAGCGCGAACTGGACGTGATTGAGCATCGAGTGGAGTTGTCTCTGCATCAGTTTCCGTTCGCGGGTAGCGCATCAATTTCCCCAAGGAGCCGCGTGTGATTTATAGTGAAAACCAACGTCTCATTTCCAGAGCTATCGATAATTCGGCCGACATCCTTGATTGGACGAACTGGAAATGGCAAATGAAGCATACCATTAAGGACCTCAAGCAATTCGAGAAGTTATCCGGGATTGAATTCAGGCCTGAAGATGAAAAGGCTCTCGAAGGGACGCTGGATAAATTCCCCCTCAGTATTACTCCGTATTATCTCTCTCTTATCGACAAAGAAAATTACCTGAACGATCCTGTATATCTTCAATCGGTTCCATTTCCTGGAGAACTGGTATTCAGCAAGGGCGATATGGCCGATCCACTTCATGAAGATAAGGATTCGCCGGTTCCGTATTTGACCCATCGCTATCCCGACCGGGTCTTGCTCCACGTAAGTAATCTATGCTCGATGTATTGTCGGCATTGTACTCGGAAGCGCAAAGTTGGAGACAGGGACTACATTCCCAAGTTCGAAGAGCTTACCGAGGCAATCAACTACATCAGGGAACACCCTGAAATTCGCGATGTGCTTTTGTCGGGTGGGGATCCGTTTATGCTTTCCGACGACTACATCGACCGGTTACTCTCCGAGATTCGGAAAATCGAACACGTCGAGATAATCAGAATCGGTACTCGTACGCCCGTGGTTCTTCCATATCGAATAACCGATAATCTGGTTTCCATTCTCAAGAAATATCACCCATTGTTCATCAATACTCACTTCAACCATCCACGCGAGCTCACGAAGTCCTCACAGGTAGCCCTTGCGAAGCTTGCCAATGCCGGTATTGTGCTGGGGAACCAGACCGTGTTACTTGCCGGCGTGAATGACTGTCCCCGCATTATCAAGAAACTCTGCCAGAAACTTCTTCAGAACCGGGTGCGACCATATTATTTATACCAGTGCGATCTTTCCGAAGGTCTTTCACACTTCAGAACACCCATCGGAAAAGGTATCGAGATCATCGAGAGTCTTGTCGGCCACACATCCGGACTCGCGGTCCCCAGGTATGTGATCGATGCGCCTGGTGGGGGTGGAAAAATACCCGTCATGCCGAATTACCTGATTTCCTGGTCCACCAACAAAGTGATTCTGCGAAATTTCGAGGGGGTAATCACATCATACAAAGAGCCTGACTCTTATGCGACGACGTTCTGTGAACGTAACTGCGACAAATGTGACCTTCAGTTGAATCTCAATGAAGCAGTAGAATTTGGTTCGATTGGGATAGAAAAACTTCTGTCGGACAGCGACAAAGCCTATTCGCTGACTCCGATGGACAATGAGAGAATAAACCGGAGAGATGATTGATATATGAGTGATCGAATCGAAGAGATCGGAAAATCATTAATCCAGCATGGCAAATACAACGACAGGATTTACCTGATCAAGTTCGATCCCGCCGACACCGAAGAGCTGCTTGAACAGTTCGACGCTCTTGCAAGCGAGCACGGCTACTCGAAGGTATTCGCCAAGATAGCCCACGAGGCCGAAGAGGCATTTTTGACCAGGGGCTTTGTGCGCGAAGCAGTCATTCCCAGTTACTACAATGGTAATGACTGCCTGTTCATGGCGAAATACCACTCCGAGGATCGTGGGAAGTGCTCGCATGAGAACCGGGGAGTGATCGATGACGTTCTGGAGCGGGCACGGGAAAAAGCCGGTAAGAAAGGCAGCATTATTCTTCCCGAAGAATGCGAATTCGCTGTGCTTGAAGAGCGGCACCTTGAAGACCTGGCCTCGCTGTATAGGGCGGTCTTTCCCAGCTACCCTTTCCCGATTTACGATCCTGAGTATCTGCGGGAAACCATGCGTTCGCACGTTGTTTACTTCGGGTGTTTCGTGGATGGAAAACTGGTTGCCGCCTCGTCTTCGGAAATGGACCCGAAAAGCCGCAGTGCAGAGATGACCGACTTTGCAACGCTTCCTGCCTTCCGAGGTAAAAACCTTTCTCTTTATCTACTGGAACAAATGGAGCTGGAGATGAAGCGACGAGGTATTCGCACGGCGTATACAATAGCCCGAAGTGTATCTCACGGAATGAATATCACTTTCAGCAAGTCCGGCTATGCCTATGGCGGAACGCTTGTCAACAATACGAATATCTCGGGAAACATAGAAAGCATGAACGTGTGGTATAAGCAGCTGTAGAGATACGAACTCTTGGCAAGCCAGCCACCGCGAGCTATGGCGGGAAGGCTGCATTTACGCGCATCTCGATGTATTTAAGCTCGGAATGGAGAACCGAGAGGTCGCGGGGCTTCTCGCCACTTATCGCACAGTGACTCGATTCTTACCTTCGGTTTTTGACATGTAGAGGGCATCATCTACATCCTGAATCAATCGAACTTTTTCCCGGGGCATGTTACCGGAAAACAAGCTGAGCCCGATACTGACAGTATACGAAATGTGCTTGCCGTAGGTCTCATAGGGGATCGAGGCGATATGTTTGCGTATGCGTTCGGCAAGCGCAACAGCACCGTCGATACCGGTGTGGGGAAGTAGTACCATGAATTCTTCTCCCCCATAGCGTGCGAAAAAGTCCCCCACCCGGATTTCATCGTTTACTTTATCGACCATATCCTTCAGGACGGCGTCCCCCGTCAAATGGCCGTACGTATCGTTTATCGACTTGAAATCGTCCAGGTCCAGCATGAGAAGGCAGAAGTCTGCTTGTTGGCGTTTTGCTCGTGCAATCTCCTTTGCCAGCATTTCCTGAAATGAACGATGGTTTGAGACGCCGGTAAGCGGATCCGTACCAGCCAGCGACTTCGTTCGCTTGTGGATGTAGGCATTTTCGATCATGGGCGAGATAAGCGACGAGAACACATGAAGAAAACGCTCAGTGTCATTATCTCTTTGAGTATCATCACTCTGGAAGACCGCAATCGACCCGATCGTTTTGCCCAACGCGATCATCGGTGCCACTATGGGGCTGCAATGCGCATCGCTGCTAACCCCGCCTTCCAGCCCCGCCCAGGACGTAAGCGAAACGTTATTCGGGCGGAACTCGTGGGATTCCAACAGGCCGTAAAGGGGCTCCCAGTGTCGTTCCAGTAGATGCATCATCCGGTCAGCATCCCATTTCCCCCGTGCAGGCATGGCAAAAACTTCGTTCTCTTCGAAGAGCGACACGCCCACGGAACAGAATGTCGCTCCAAGAATGCAGTTCAGTTCAGCAAGCACGGTTTGCATGATCTGTTCCACATCGATCGAGTGCATGAGCCGCCGCGAGAGATTATAGAACACATTCATGTTCCAGATGTGTTTCTTTGTGGCCGAGTCCAGTCCACCGGAGTGCTGAAGCAGTTGTTTACTTCGAAGGTGGAAATCTCGCGTCGCCAGAGCACGGTCTACCTGTGACTTGAAATTCTTGAGGGAAATTGGTTTGGTAAGATAGGAACTGATACCGAGATTGATAGCGGCCGTCGCGCTTTTGAGTGAAGCATATCCGGTTATGACTATTCCTTCGGTGAATTCATCACGCGATTTTGCCCGTTCCAGTACGTGCATGCCGTTCCCATCAGGAAGTTTCAGGTCGGTAATAATCAGGTCATACGAGGATGACTCGACCTTGCTGAGAGCTTCTGCACGGGAA
>JBEPYC010000387.1:0-4266 GCA_041641555.1 Chitinivibrionales bacterium
CCCGGAACAGGCAATTTCTTCCTTAGGCAGACAAAGTAGCACTACTCATCCCGGAAAGATTATACGCATCACTATAGAGAATGGCGCTCCAGTGGTGCTCAGAATAGACAGATTCGATCTTCGCTACCACAGTGGGGCGTTGCGGGGTTGTGCGAACCCCGCAGAGGGGGCAGCGGAAAACGGCGCCGATGGCGCTGGTTGAAGCGAGGGGGACACCTCCCCCCTTAGAGGCTGCTTTTCTCGGGTTAGAGAAAGAACCGTAATTGCCTCTGCCTGAAAAAACAGTGGGGTTTCTCGTGGACTATTTTGTGATTTGGGATGGCTTAAATAGATATTAAACGGTGTGGATATGAAATCCGTTTGCAGTATACCGCCTCACGAGGAGGTCGATGACGGGCTCGAGGGGCGGTTTCGGGATGCGTGGAAGGTGGCGTTCGAGGCCGCGCGGGAGTTGAAATCCCGCTTTGGAGCCGAGCATGTGTATCTTACCGGTTCGCTGCTGTTGCGGGATCGGTTCCACGAGGAGTCGGATATTGACCTTGCGGTGGATAATTTCGATATGGGGCAAGCATTCGATGCCGGTGGCGCAATGAACCGTTTCTGGCCCTGGAGTGTTGAAATCATTCCTTTACGATCAGTTATACCGGAAAAGAAAACGTATATTCTCCAACGGAGTGTCAAACTTGAAACCTGAGCGGCGCCGGCAGGCGACCTGGAGTTCTCTCAAGGCATACTTCGAGCAGGAACTGCGAATTATCTCGCAGACGTTGGAAGGGCTCGAGGATGTTTTGCGCCATCGTCCCTCGGGAGCGGAAAAACATGTTCTCCGGGCTGAAGCCTCCTATCTGCATGATATTTATACATCTGTTGAGAATTGTTTCCGAAGAATCGCCGAAGAGCTTAACGGAGGAACACCCAAAGGGGATCAGTGGCATAAAGCCCTTTTGCTTGAAATGAAATCAGATTTCGGTGCCGAACGGCCACCGGTTATTTCCGAAGAGTTGTTTGCTCTGCTCGATGAGCTACTTCGGTTTCGCCATCTTGTCCGAAACAGCTACGGCATTTTCCTGGATTCAAAACGAACACGGCAATTGTCGGAAAAAGCTCAGACAACAGTGGTGCAGTTTGACAAAGAAATCCATTCGTTTCTTCGGAAGGTGAAACCGCAAGAATGGTAAGAGATGAGCGGGAGAGGCACTGGATGCCGGGCAGAACAACTGGAGGAATTGTGAGAACGAACGTGCTGAAACTCTGGGTGGTGCTGATGAGTGTTGTTGCGGTTGGCGCCGCCGAAATAGAAATCGAAGGTCCGCAGGATGGGACCTATGAGAAGGCTGAGTACCTGGTCGCTCACGATATTATTATAGAAGAGGGCCGAACCATGGCGATCGAGCCGGGCGCGGTTTTCCGGTTCCGCCGCAATGCGGGCCTTGTGGTAAAAGGAGCCCTGGTGTGCCGGGGAACTCCCACCGAACCGATCGTGTTTACTTCGGTGAACGATCGTCCGGATGAGGCCCCGCAACCATTCGACTGGACCGGCATTACCGTCAGGAAGCCCTCCGGGAGTATTCTGCTCAATTACGTGAAGGTTTCCTACAGTACATTCGGGGTGCATGTAGATTACCGCAAAGATGCCCTGAATATCAAGAACACCGTTTTCACCAACAATGGGGACAAAAACCTGTCGATGCTCGATTCGGTGATTGCTGTTCCCGATGGCCGGCCGTATAGTTTCATTGGTGTCGATCGGTCGATGGTGGCTGCCGATTCGGCGCGGGTTTCCGAAGGCGTGAATGCACGGCGTATCGCGCGAATCAGTCTGGCGGGAACGGCCGCAACGGGCCTTGTCACGGCTATCGTGGGCTTTGCCGGTTCACAGAGCGCCTATAACAAGTATACCGAAACCACCGATCCCGAAAAGGCCGGTGATTACAAGGCGCGGGATAGGGCACTCAGAGCTGTCGGGGTGACCGGAACCGTACTGGCGGTTCTCTCCGGTATCGGGTTGGGGTTGACCTTTTATTTCTAAGAGTTTTACGCAGCGAAGACTGAACAAAGGGGAGTGAGAAACGAGTATGGGAATCAGCAGAAGAATTCCAGCGATTGCCGCGTTCTGCGCGATGTTTGTAGTTCTTGTAATGCATTGCGCACGAGAGTACGATAACCCTGTCGATCCCGATTATAGCGGCGATTACTCGATCTCTGTGGACTGGCAAACCGTGGAGTCGGCGGACACGCTCGAAGTCTTCCGGCCGTACAAAATCTCCTACAAAGAAACCGGCTCCGATCCGTTCAGTTCATTCACCGTTGGTTCGTTGCCCATCCCCGCGATCGATACATTGGTCTTTGCCGATTCCCTTCAGGACACCACGGCGGTAATCTATTTCACTGAACCGTTTTCCGGCACGGTACGATTTGCCGGTGTCCAGCCGAATGGAAATACTGTCGAAGACACGATCGAGGCTGTGGTAAAGAATTCGTTTTCGATCGAGGGTCCTGCGGCAGTTGGAACTGGGGATACTGTCACCACGATGGTCTGGAAAAGCGGTTCACCAGTACAAGTCGCTCAAGGTATGAAGGTTATCTGGGATGAGAGCGATACGCTCAGCGTGATCACCCCGTACCCAAAGCGAATGGACGCATCGGGAGTGATCACAGCCATACTGCTTGACCAGTTCGGCAACGCCCTTCCACTTGCACCGCATACGGTAACCGTCTCCGGCACCCGCCCCCAAATCTCATCGGTGACCCTCACCCCCGACACCCTCTCACAGGGCGACACCGTGCAGGTGACACTCGATGTCTCCGGGGAGAGCGGTAGCACGTTCCGGCTGATCATGAGTGCGGGTTGGAGTGTTCTCAACGACACGACGGTCGAGTATAGTTACGGTACACCCACGATCAAAGCCAATTCGGCAATGACCGATACCGGGGAGGTAGAGATTCAGCTGGTGGTGGTGGATAGCGAGAGTGGGCTTCGGTCGTCGAAGAAAGCGCTTGTACGTAATGTTGACTATACGGTGCCCTCGGTGGCATTCAGCGATGACTCTCTGAGTATCGTGGCTGGTCGAGAGACGGTGATAAGTGTTTCGGGTGATGCCGCAAGCTACTGGTGGCGAACCCGGTCGGAAACGATTGACACGATTACTTCGGTGGCACAACTGGCTTTTTCGCTCGAAGAGAACGAAGCCGAGACGCTTGTTGTGTCGGGTATGAACCCGTGGGGGCTTTCCGGTGATGCCGACACGATTCTGATTCGGGCGCGTCTGTTCACCTATTACCTGGAGTCGGTGAGGTTTCCGTTTAGCATTCCCGCACGGAGCTGGGCAGGGTTCAAAGTGAGCATGGTCGATGAGTCCGATTCGCTGGTAAGTGACCCGGAATACCACTGGACGATTTCACCCGCTCCCGACAGCAGTGACACTCTCCAGGATAGCCTTGCGGTCTGGTATGATGACTCGATCTCCGGCGGGATTGCCCTGAAAGTGTTCGGCACAAAGGGCGCCGATACGACAAATGAGCTGACCCAGACCGTGACGGTCCGCCAGTATGCGCCGAACATCACTTTCGGGTCATCGTCGTACAATGGCGGGATCAACGAACCGGTGTCCATATCGACAAGCTGCACCGATCCCAATGGAACGGTCGAGATGCTGAAATACCGGTGGCGCGAAGGAGCCGGTACCTGGAATGCGGAGGACACGGTTTCGGGACTCGATGAGATCTCGGTGGCCTTTGCCGAGCCGGGTGAGTACGAAGTAGAGGCCTGGTGTATCGACAACGATGGGTTCAGTTCGGTACGAAAGACGGTCCCGGTGATGATCACCGCGGGCAAGCCATATTTCCTGGCCGACAGCAGCTCGGGAGACACGACAGTCTACATTAACGACACGGCGGTATTCCGCGTACGTGCCCGAGCGGGGGCAGCACAGGAAACTATTACCGGATATTCCTGGCAAAAGGGCGGCATGCTGATAGAAGGCCAGGAAAAAGACTCGCTCTCGATCTCATTTACCGAACCCGGGGTAGACAGCCTGACAGTCATGGTCTATAATGGCAGGGGGGATTCCAGCGCGGTTCCCTATGTTATCTACGTCACAGTCGACCCGGGCAAACCGGTGGTGGACACCGCATGGCTCAGCACAGCAAATACGTTTATTAATGTTGATGTTGATGTTGATGTTGAAGCCTACGACGGCAATGGGGTAGTGACGGGGCTTGAGGTGGATACAGGTGGAGTGGATAATGTTAATGTTGATGTTAATG
>JBEPYC010000388.1:0-4242 GCA_041641555.1 Chitinivibrionales bacterium
TAATTCGCTCGAGCTTTCTGATAAATGAAAACGGGGTAATTGCCGATGTATGGTACAAGGTGTCTCCCGAAGACACGGTCCCCAATGCGGAGAAAGCAACAGAACAGAAATAGTAGAATGATGTGATTTTCAATGGAGTAGGGTATGAGTGACCGGCGAAGAAGTGAGCAGATGACGGGGGGAGTGGAGCGTGCACCAAACCGGGCAATGCTTCGGGCGGTGGGTTTCACCGATGAAGATTTCAAAAAGCCGATTGTGGGCATCGCCAATGCGGGAAGCGAGGTGTCGCCGTGCAATTACCATTTCGATGAACTTGCAGAAGTGGCAAAAAAGTCGCTTGGCGAGCACGGTGGAAAGCCACTTGAGTTTCATACCTTTGTGGTAACCGATGGTGAGGCGATGGGGCATGAGGGGATGAAATGCTCCCTTGTGAGTAGAGATGTCATTGCCGATGTCATCGAGCTTGTGTCCAGGGGGCATCAGATGGATGCGCTTCTGGGGATCGGTGGATGCGACAAGACGGTACCGGGCACGGTCATGGGCATGACCCGCATGAATGTCCCTTCGGTGTTTGTCTACGGCGGCACGATTATGCCGGGGGATCACCGCGGAAAAAAGGTGGATATCGTCAGTGTGTTCGAGGCTGTCGGTGCATACAGTAAGGGGAAAATCGACAGCGATGAGCTCAAGGAAGTGGAAAGCTGTGCCTGCCCCGGTCCCGGTGCCTGTGGAGGCATGTACACGGCCAATACGATGGCCAGTGCAGTTGTAGCACTTGGTCTTGCTTTGCCGGGAAATGCATCGATACCCGCAGTCGATCCGGAAAAGAAAAACGACTTGAAAGCAGCCGGTGAGGCGCTCATGAAGTGTGTGGCGAATGATATCCGCCCCAGGGATATTCTGACCCGAAAAGCGTTCGAGAACGCCATTCGTGTTGTGATGGCGCTGGGAGGGTCGACCAACTCGGTACTTCATTTGTTGGCAATGGCTCATGAAGCAGGCGTTGAACTCACGATCGATGAATTCAATACATTTGCTGATACAACTCCGATTCTGTGCGATATGAAGCCTGCAGGGAAGTATGTGATGGCGGATCTTCACAAGGTCGGGGGCGTGGAAGTAGTCATGAAGATGCTTCTGGACAAAGGGCTTCTTCATGGAGACTGCCTGACTGTCACCGGTGCAACTGTCGCCGAAAACCTGAAGGGGGTCGAGGTGAATCTCGAGGGCCAAGATGTCATTAAATCGTGGGACTCGCCGGTAAAGGCTCATGGACCGATCTTTATCCTGTACGGGAACCTGGCGCCTCAAGGCGCGGTGCTCAAGACCTGTGGCAACCTCCCGGAGCGCCACGCCGGGCCCGCCAGGGTTTTCGATAATGAAGAGGCGGCGATGAAAGCGATCGTGGATGGAAAAATTGTCGAAGGTGATGTTGTGGTGATTCGGTACGAAGGTCCAAAAGGGGGGCCGGGAATGCGGGAGATGCTCGCCCCGACATCCGCTCTTGCCGGTGCCGGTCTCACCGGAAAAGTCGCATTGATCACCGATGGGCGCTTTTCGGGCGGGAGTCACGGAATTGTCGTGGGTCATGTGTCTGCCGAAGCAGCAGTTGGCGGGCCGATCGCTTTAGTCCACGATGGTGATCAGGTGGTTGTCGATGCCGCCGGGAAGTCCCTGGTTGTTGAAGTAAGCGATGAAGAATTAGAAAAACGGCGTAAGCAGTGGAAACCCCGAAAAACCCAATACCCAACCGGTGTCCTCAATAAATTCGCCAAACTGGTTTCTTCGGCCAGTGAAGGAGCGGTGACCGGGTGATGAGTATGTCAACCGTCCGGTCGGTGAGTCTGCCGAAGCGACCGTTCGTGTAAAGAGGCTTCAGGGCGAACCTGTCTAAATTTACCGATAAGCACTGGTGCCAGAGGTTACATTCAAACAGCGAGTGAGTCACAGGAGAAATACCTGCCATGATAACCATTACCGGAGCAACGGGTCATCTCGGTGGCCTTGTCCTGTGGGATCTGCTGGAAAACGGGGCTGATGTCGGATCGCTTTCGGTAGCAGTCCGTGACCCCGAAAAAGCACGACACTTCGCCGACAAAGGAATTCAGGTGCGCTATGCAGATTACGATAAACCCCAGAGTCTCAACGATGCTTTCGCGGGAACAGAGCGTCTCCTGTTTGTCAGCAGCAGCTGCCGTGATGACGGCCGGCGTATCGCTCAGCACACCTCGGTCATCGATGCTGCGGTGAAAAAAGGAGTCAAGCATATTTTTTATACGAGTTTTATCGATGCCCATGCACCTTCGCCTTTTCCCGGTGCGCAGGTTCACCAGGCAACGGAAGGCCTGATTCGCGAAAGCGGCTGCTCCTGGACGATGCTGCGCAATGGCGCGTATGCTGATTTTCTGATGATGACTGCACGCACCATGATCGACAGCGGAAAGCTGGTCACCTCCAATCGTTGCGGGCATGTAAGCTACGTAACCCGAGCTGATCTTGCCCGGGCAACTTCGGCAGTAATCCGGCAGCCATCCGGCCATAACGGCAAAATCTACCCCCTGACTGGTCCGGAATCACTGAGTCAGGCAGATCTGGCGGCTGTATTCTCCAACGTAACAGGAAAGAAAATCGAGTATGTGCTGGTAAGCGAAGAAGCCTATGTGGAGCACATGGCCCGGGTGATGAAACTGCCCAAACCTGCTGCCGGTGGGTTTCTGGGAATGAGCCACGCTATTGAAGAAGGAAGAATGTCCTATATCTCCGATGACATCGAATTACTCACCGGCAGGGTACCTCTCACAGTGGAAGAGTACCTCAAATCCACCCCACTTGGATCGTAGTTGTAGCCCGATACTCGAGAAGAGACGGTGAGGTTTGACAGCACTGCGTCAGTCTGAAGGGCTTTGGGGAGCCATGGAAGGGATCGTAACGGTGAATGCGGAACCTTCGCCTGGCCTGCTCTCGATGTCAAGCTTCCCTCCGTGGCGCTCGACAAAGTCCCTGCAGAGAATGAGTCCCAAGCCATAGCCTCGTTCTCCCTGAGTTCCCGACCGCTTCCGATCCGATGACAAATTGAAAAGGCTTGCTATCGTGGCCGGGTCCATGCCGATTCCGCTGTCCTGTACCACCACGATATTATTCGAGCCTTTTTCGTAGGCCTTTACCACCACAGCCCCGCCCGATGGAGTGAACTTGATGGCGTTGGATATGAGGTTCCGCACCACGACTCCCATCATATTCTTGTCGCACGAGCACTTCAGATCTCCCGTGATCTCGGTGGTGAGTTCCACCTTTTTGAGTTCAGCCCGGAGTCTCATGTCCCGGGATTCTTCTTCAACTATATTCGCGAGCCTGTGGAACTGACGAGAAATGGTAATTGCCTCGCTCTGGTCATGGGACCAATGCAGCAGGTTTTCCATTGTGTGATATGTCTGGTCAGAAGAGTCCCGTAATGCTGCAAGTATTTCGCGGAACTCACTCTCACTGAAAACCTCCGGCTTCTCGACCATTACTTTGAGAAGCTCGGCCAGGTTGCCGATAGAATTCCGCAGGTCATGACCCAGGATGGAAAACAACCTGTTCTTTGCGGCATTGGATTCTTTCAATGCTCTCTGAGAATTAACAAGGGCGATCTCTGCTGTCTTGCGCACGGTTGCATCGAATACGATTCCTTTCAACTCGGCAGGCGAGCTATCGGGGCTGCGCTTTGTCACCGAGCCGCGATCATAAAACCACCGATAACTGCCATCCTTGTGCCGAATCCGATATTCTGCTTCATACAAGGGTTTCTTTCCCGAGAGATGATCCCGCATTGCCTGCATCGTTTTTTCGTGATCATCGGGGTGCAGCAGATCGGTAAAGGCAGCGTATGGACAGGGCGTCGGGAAATCGCTGCGCTCAAACCCCAGCATACGCACCTTGTTCTCATTGAAATCCACCCGATTCTCGGCAACATTCCATTCCCACCAGGCCAGATTACCGGCCGAGAGAGACAGATTCAACCGTTCACGAGCAACGTGGAGACTCTGGTGGATTTCTTCGTATTCCCTGGTGAGAGCTTCCAGGTCACGGACTCTCTTCTCAAGCTCTTCGTATGAAGGTTTTCCCACCATTAATCTCCTTTGTTTCGATCCGAAACGGTTATCTGCCTGCACGTCTCTAAAACTGACTTACCCCTGCCCGGACTTCACTCTATACCCATAAGAGAAGCTTTGACGCGTTTCAACGGTCCTGAAAATACAA
>JBEPYC010000389.1:0-4235 GCA_041641555.1 Chitinivibrionales bacterium
GAATCGGTGATGCCTGCGATGGCTGTCCGAACGATCCGGACAATGATATCGACGGTGACGGGGTGTGTGGCGATATCGATAACTGCCCAACCGTGGCCAATGCCGATCAGGCCGACAGCGATAACAACGGGATCGGCGATGCCTGCGAAAGCGGCTCCAGCACGCTTTTGGAGGCCGAGCTTGCCGATGAAGTCACCGGGCGGATTAATGACGACAGCAATGCATCAGGTGGCCAGAAAGTCAAATTCGGCACCGATGGCCAGTACTGCAAATGGAACAGTGTCCCGGCGGCATCCTCGGTAACGGTGAGTTACCTTTCGGGCAGCACTGCCGGGGGAATCGAAATACTGGTCAACGGCGTAGTCGCCGCAACGGCATCGCACGGTCTCGATTCACGGGAATACGCAGAGGCGACAGCCTCGGTGTCGATACCCGCCGGCGCGGAACTCATCTGCCGAAGAGCAAATGGTGAAGGATGTCATTTCGATTATATTAGTCTGCAGTAAGAACGAGTGCGACCGAGGGGTATTGGTCATTGCGGCCGATATCCCTCGGTCTTTTTTTGCAACGGAATAGTTAACGCAGACTAACACGCTATTTCGTTCAAGGTTATCATTCAATGAATACCTACATCGGGGACGCTGCCGCAACCGATACCAAGGAGTTTTGTACGAAGTGAGAATACTATTTCTTGACCTGGACACTCTACGCCCCGATCACCTCGGGTGTTATGGATATCACCGGAATACTTCGCCCAACATCGACCGAATCTGTGCCGAGGGGGTCAGGTTTGACAACTACTACTGCTCCGATGCGCCCTGTCTGCCATCGCGCACGGCATTGATGACCGGACGGTTCGGCATACACACCGGAGTTGTCGGCCACCAGGGCACACCAGCCGATGTCCGTCACGAGGGGCAATCCCGGGGTTTCCGTGACAGTCTCGGGAAGACCTCACTTCCAGCATTCCTGAAAAGCCAGGGACTTTACACCTGTAATATCGGCGGGTTCGCCGAGCGTCATTCGAGCTGGACATTCTACGCCGGATTTCGCGAGATCCACGACACCGGAAAAGGCGGCATGGAATCGGCCGAAGACGTTACACCGACGGCGCTGAAATGGATCGAGGACAATGCCGATAAAGACAACTGGTACTTACATGTAAATTACTGGGACGCTCACACACCGTATCGGGCCCCCGAATCATACGGCAACCCGTTCGCCGACGACCCGATTGACCCATGGTACACCCCGGAGTTGATCGAGCAGCACCGAAAACGCGTCGGCGCCCATACCATGCAGCAGCTCAATGGGTTCAGCAACTATCCCTATCGGGACTATCCCCGAGCGCCTTCGGAGATTCACACGATGGATGACCTCAAGGCGATGATCGACGGCTATGATTGCGGAATTTCGTACCTGGACTCGCACATCGGCCGGCTTTTCAGTGCATTGGAGGAAAAAGGCGTTATGGATGACCTCGCCGTTATCATCAGCGCCGACCATGGTGAGAGCATGGGCGAGCTTGGCATCTATGGAGAGCACGCAACCGCCGATGCGTCGACATGTCGAATTCCCTTGATTATCAGGTGGCCCGGAGGTAACATGAATACGGTTGACAAGGGTTTCCATTACAACCTCGATCTCATCCCTACTCTGGCGGAGCTCTTCGGACAGAAACCGTTGGCGCCGTGGGAGGGGCGAAGCTATGCACCCGCTGTGATGCACGGCACGGATTGCGGAAGAGACTATCTGGTGTTCGGCCAGGGCGCACATGTATCCCAACGGGGTGTCAGGTGGGGTGACTGGCTTTACATGAGAACGTGGCATGATGGGTACTACCTGTTTCCGGATCACATGCTCTACAATCTGGCGTCCGATCCGCGCGCGCAACACGATATTGCCGACGAAAGCCCCGAGAGGTGCGCTGAAGGACAGCGCATTCTCGAAGAATGGACTCAACGGATGATGGCCACCATGCCGGAGGGCTACACCGAAGACCCCTTGATGACGGTCATACAAGAAGGAGGACCGATTCATGCGGGCCATAATCTGGAAGGCTACTGCAAACGACTTGAGGAGACCGGTAGAGGCTGGGCCGTTCCTGAACTGAAAGAGCGGCACCCTGAGGAGTTCACCAAGGATACTGCGCAGAAGTAATCCTCGCCACATTCAACCACGCCGCCCCGGGCCGTGCGGGTAAAGAACTGCTTTGCTCGTATATGACGGTAGTCACGCTTATGAACATCCCTGCTGAAGGAGGACCGATTGAAACATCTCCAAACCAATGCATTTACTCTGTGTAGTCTGGCATGTGTTATCATTCTCAGCGCACTCAACCACAGTACCCATGCTGCGACAGTACCAATCGACCTGCATATCGAGGGCGAGCGCTACGATGCCGTAGATGGACCGGGTGACACCCGGCGTGGTGAAGACGTTAACGTCATTTCCGGTGGTTGGGTAGAGTACCAGAACATCGATTTCGGCAACTCCATGTGGGATACCCTGTACCTCGATTTCCGTAATAGCCGCGGTGAAGACATGTATCAGGGAGGAACGCTCGAGGCTCGACTGGACAGCAAAACGGGAACCTTGTTGGCGACCGTGACCGATATCACCACCTATGGTAAACAGGTTCAACGTAAGGCGTTCGCCTTGCCGGAGATCAGTGGAAAGCACTCTCTGGTGATAGTGGGAACCGGTGCGCCGGCCGGCGAGCTTGTGTTTGCATTTGATCGAGCCAAATTCATTGGGACCTATGAGTATGATCCCGATGCCGCCGCAACCTATTATGTCGACGACGCGCAGGGAAACGACGGCAATGACGGCCTTACTCTTCAGACGGCATTCAAGACAATCGGCAAGGCATCTTCGGTGATGACACCGGGAAGCAAATGTTTCATTCGACGCGGGATTTATAGGGAGACGATTCGACCGTTTTATACCGGCATTCCGGCTGCCGGTATTACCTACGAGGCATACCAGGGAGAAGAGGTATATGTCTCGGCCTGCGAAAGACTGACCGGATGGGAGAAGGACGAGGGAAACATCTATAAGGCTCCGATGGACTGGAATTTCGGTAAATGGAACAATCAGTTTTTCGCGGATGGGAAAATGGTGTTTCCAGCCTCATGCCCCAACATCAGCGATCCTCACCGCCACTCCGGCTATGGCGAATTTCAGGGGGATCCGAGTGATGGCGAATCTATTTCGCCGTTGTTAATTCGCCCCTCTATTTGGGCCGATTGTCCCAACGGCTCGAAGTGCCAGCAGGATATGGATGCAATCTCCATATCCGATGCTGAAACCTACTATACGCAAATACGGGATCCCGAACCCCAGGATATTCCCTGCATTTTGAACAAACCAGCTGATTTTTTCAAAGGCGGCCTATTCCATAACTGGGGTGCCTGGTACTCGGTACAGGCGGAAATCGTGGGTAACGAGCCTATGGACCCCGAGGCGATGGCCACCAAGGGACGGGTGAGTAAAGACCGATGGCCCAACATCACGATGAAACGGACATGGCACGATGAGTTCCCCTTCATCCGGGGAGGTGATGTCGTCATCTCGCATGTTAAAGGTCTCCTGGATGCCCCCAACGAGTATTACTTCGATCAGGACAAAGGAATGGTTTATATGTGGATACCCTCGGGAGATGATCCCGACAATCACATGATCGAAGCAAAGAAGCGACTTCGGGTAGTAGATCTGGACAGTAAGTCATACATTACCATAAAGAACATCCGTTTTCTTGGTGGGTCGATGACCATGGCAAACGCTCGACACTGCATTGTCAATTCTTGTGATTTCAAGTATATCACTCACTATGCGATGGCGACCGATAAGTTCCAGATGATCACCAACAGCACACAAGAAATGGTTGATGTCAAGGGTGGTGATCGAGGAATCTACATGGGTGGTGAACATAATCGAATTGAGAATTGCTTGATCGCCTACAGCTCCGGAAGCGGGATTATCGTTGACGGTAACGGGCACAGAATCACCAACAACATTTTTCATACCATGAATTATATCGTATCCTACGATGGAGCCGTGTTTATATACAACACACGTAAGCGCGGAAGCGTCGATGGGGGGTTGTGGGGTTCGGATCTGCAAATCATGCACAACACGTTCCGGGGCACCGGTCGCTCTGCACTTTACATGCACGCATTGAGCGCCGACTATGAGCAGAAACCCATTCGGTTTGGTTACAACAAATTATCGGT
>JBEPYC010000390.1:0-781 GCA_041641555.1 Chitinivibrionales bacterium
CGTGCCATCAGATACTACCGGCGTGCCATCAGATACTACCGGCGTGCCATCAGATACTACCGGCGTGCCATCAGATACTACCGGCGTGCCATCAGATACCACCGGCGTGCCACCAGATACTACCGGCGTGCCACCAGATTTACCGGACGCAGAACCACAAGGATCCGGAAAAGCAGGCGAGGATCTCTTCCCGGATACCCGGACGACCGGCATCACGAGGTTCCGTCAGGCTCCCGACAGGAATTCTCCCTGATGCCCCGACGTTCAACGGATATCGATGCCGTGTACCGTATTCTCAAGGAAGAATTCGGGAAACATCGGGTGCCCGTGGTTGAACTCATTCAGGTACAGACTCGTGATCCGTTCAAGGTGCTCGTAACGACCATTCTCAGTGCTCGCACCAGAGACGAAACCACGACCGAAGCATCGCGGCGGTTGTACCAGGTAATATCCGGACCCGATGATCTTCGTGGCAAATCGGTCGAGGAGATCGAGCAGCTGATTTATCCGGTGGGGTTTTACAAAAACAAGGCACGATTTCTCAAACAACTCCCCCATGATCTCGATAAGTTTTTTGGTGGAAATCTCCCGGATACGGTCGAGGAACTTGTAAAGCTTCCGGGCGTGGGAAGAAAAACGGCCAATCTCGTTGTCGCGGTTGGATTCGACAAGCCAGCCATTTGCGTCGACATTCACGTCCATAGAATCTGTAATCGACTCGGCTACGTGAAAACGAAAACTCCCTATGACACCGAAATGGCACTTCGAAAGACTCTACCCC
>JBEPYC010000390.1:791-4214 GCA_041641555.1 Chitinivibrionales bacterium
CTACCTCGTATCGTTCGGGCAGCACCTTTGCCATCCGCGTAATCCCCGGTGCGACCAGTGCCCGATCCAGAAGCACTGCAGGCGGATCGGGGTAACTACCAGGTACCCGCCACCCCTTTGAAGATAGCCACAGACGTAAACAATTACCAGTGGTTTGGCCGAGGTAGTGTGGTACAGCCGTTTACGGCTTCATTACCGGCTCGGCGTTCGGTGTGGGAGCGACTTCGGGCCTGGTGATATTTGAGGCCTTTTGTTTAAGATATCGCGCGCGTTTCCGGTCAAGATCTGCAAGTTCCTGCACATAGCTGTGAGCGGTGCTCGAATCCCCAAGCATTATGGAGGCCAACCCCAGGTTGTAGAGAATATCGGGGTCGCGGGGTCTTGCAGAATCTGCCCTGGTAAGCAAAACGATAGCTTTTGACTTATCCGTGCCATCAAGAAGGTAGGTCCTGGCTAACTCCAGCATCACATCCACGTTCTGGGAATCTGCTTCTATCGCCGATTCCAGCACGCTTTGCGCACGGTCATGCTGCCCCAGACGAAGACTCAGGGAGGCCAGTTTCAGATAGGCCGCGGTATTTGCGGGATTTACGTTTGTCGCCTGGGTGAAAGCGCTCTGAGCCCATTCCTCTTTGCCCAGGGCTAAATAGGCATTCCCGAGTTCTACATAGGCTGAATCATAGTCCGCCCGGACCGACAGCGCCTTTTTGATCGTTTTGACGGCTTGCTCTGGATTTCCAACCATCCGGTGCGCCCATCCCGTGATAGTCAGAGCCCTGATCGAGTTTGGCCTGACCTTAAGAGCATGGCCGAGGATACTCAGTACCTCTTGGTAGTATCCGTTCTCGCCATAAATGCGAGCCAGATCAAGATAGCTCTGGACGTTCTCCGGATCCAGTCGTATAAGCCGCTGCAGGGCCTTTGACTGATCCTGCGGCCGATCCAATGCATCGTAGCAGAACGCCAGAAGTTCGTATGCTTTCCGATGATCGCGGGACTTGCGTACTGCTTGTAGAAGATGAGGAACAGCCTCTTCGTAGTTGCCTACCCAAAGCAGCATCAGTGCTTGTCGGTAGTACTTTTCCGCAGATCCTTCTTCGTATTCAGCCCTGGTAGCCTGCCATCGCGCGAATTCAAGTACATCCCCGCGCTCAAGCTCAACGACTTTGGCCGAAGGTATGGCCACCTGGATATTTTTCCCTCCTACGGAAAGATGAGTCGCGACCCCGAGCAGGGCACCCGAGATGTCGACCACCGGACTGCCGCTGGCAACCGCCGAAACAGGCGCAGTTATTTCGAATACACTCCCAAAGCCGGGAATTGTCCGTACGCTACTGACCGTGCCATCGGAGAAAAGAAGTGCGCTAACCCGCACAATTATTTTTGCTCCCCGGGCGGGAAGCTCTTCATTGATCTTGAGCGGTCGGATAATATCGGAAGGAATGTCGCATCTGAGGATAACCAGATCCGACTCACTGTCTTCGGCCACCACACCGGCAATCCCGAAATGTTTCCCTTCGATGGTAACGACTTCAGCCTTACTTGCCCTGTCAAGTATATGCCGACTGGCCACGAGATCACCATCTTTACTGATAAAAAACCCCGTTCCCTGCGTTTCCGGCTTTCCGTCTTCATTGAAGGTCCGTACCACCACAACGCTGGCATCATTTCGAGTGCCACTCGGCCCCAATTCTTCGAAAGGCTCGTATCCAGGTGCCGGCACCTTCAGGAAAAGGATCAAGAGAAGTAGCGACGTTTGTACATTCTTCATACAGGTAAGCCTATTCAGGATGCAAATACAGGTGCTGCGGGATGTCCCTCGAAGAGAAAATCAACGCAGCCGGCTCCATTCTGAAAGTACATTTTTTCGCCCGGTCGGCACAGGATGTTTTCGGTTACCGGCAACAAAAAACGGCCGCTTGCCACACCCGGGACAACAGCCGGCTCTTCTGTGATTATCTAATGTATGCAGGGGGTGACACAAGGAGTGGAGACGAAAAAAAGGATCTGAAGGACCTAAAACAGAAAGGGCTCACCGAAGCGAGCCTTTTTGTACAGCATGACCGCTGTAGAAGACTTAAGCCGAGACCCGGATTCGAACCGGGGACCTACGGTTTACGAAACCGTTGCTCTACCACTGAGCCATCCCGGCGAGTATCTTAAAATACAGCATTCCGAATCTCACAGCAATAGTTTTACGCTCCCAGGGAAAGATGCCCCCTGCTGTCCAGACAAAATTGAGCGCTCCAGTCACTATCCGGAATTCAATCCGGGTTCAGGGCATCAGCTGCGGCTGGTTGAGACGCGTACGGGCTGCCCTGGCCTGCTTGCGTATCTGCTCGGCTTCTTCGAAATACTTTTTCAACCGGCGTTTGACGTCTTTACTCAACTTGTAGTAGTTCATCCGATTGCAAGCGGCAATTGCCTGAGTGTATCTCCGGGTCTCGAGAGCGATTCTGGAAAGCCAGTAGTGGCACACAACCGCATTATAGTGATTGTCGTAGGGCTCGGATTCCACCCGCCCGAGTATATACCGAAAAGTTTCTTCGGCTTCAGCGAACCTTCGAAGTCCAAATTGTGCTTCTCCCTTTCCCCAGTAGAACACCAGTGAACGGGGAAACTGCTCGATCATTTCTCCAGTCAGCTCCAAAGCCTCCTCGTAGCGCTTTTCATTGATGAGTATAGGCACAAGCGCCGCTGCTGCCGGCATTCTGGTGAAAAGCCCGTTTTCCTTTGCATCGCGAAGCATCCGGATACCTTTACCGCGCTTATCCTCTACCCCCGGAAGCCATCTCATTTTCTTGGTCATCGCACTTCGCCAGTAGTTGTAGCTTCCGATTCCATAGTTGAGGTCGGACATGTCGGGGTAGTCTTTTCTGATCTCCATGAGCAGAGACACGCCCTTCCATCCGAACCGAAATGCTGTAATCCACCGGCCCTGGCGACTCTCATACGTTCCTTTGTACCCATCGGCCCCACCAATAAAAAAACGCGGCCACGGGTTTTGCGGCTCCCTGTCAAGCAGGACTTCGCCCTTTTGAATAGCCAGATCGCAGTAGCGGTAGAATTCTTCTTCTTTCTCTGTGGACTGATAGTACTCCATCCAGACATCCAGCACCACTGCCGAGAAAAAGTATCCGGCGGGATGCTCCGGATGATCTTTGATAATCTTTTTTGCTTCCTGCTCTGCCTGGCGGAAGTCACCGGCATATATCGATTGTATGCAGCGATCCGAGGACTGGTACACCCCTTCGGGCAGAAAATCCAATATCCCTGCACTGGGTGGCGGCAAGAGAATGCATGCCATCAGCAACACGATGGGAACGACTGCTCTCAGCAGATCCACCGCGTTTTTCCTGTGCAGCACACGCCCGGCATGCCCCGTGTGCCCAGTTTTATCTCGAAAGAGTCGAATCATTCACA
>JBEPYC010000391.1:0-4157 GCA_041641555.1 Chitinivibrionales bacterium
GGTACGTGCCATTCGCAGCGATCCACGGCTGAAGGACGCAATCGCGGTCGTGGGAAGCCCCCAGGCCGACGACCTTCTTGAAACGGTGCAACATAGAGAGTCATTTCGACGCCGTCTGGGGTTTTCGGCTGAGGATACAGTCGTATTTGTCATGAGCACCTGGGGCCCGACAAGCCTTCTTCACACGGCGGGTGAGAAGATAATCGCTGAGGCACGAGAACTCATGAAACGCTTTTCGTATCGGTTTGTTCTAACCGCACATCCACACGACTATCGTACCAGACGGCGGGACGGGAGAACGTGGGAAGAACACCTCCGGGAGATTGCCGCCGAGGGCTTTATTATCAGAGACCCGCATGAAGACTGGGTGCCATTCATGGTTTCCGCCGATGTCATTCTGACGGATCATACTTCCTTGGCGGTGTACGGAGCGCTTATCGAAAAACCGTCGGTATGGGTGCCGGTAAAAGACTCGGCAGTCGCGCCGAAATCAATTCTCGGGCGATTGCAATCCATATCCCCGATTCTGCATGAAAACGCATCTCTGGATCCTACGCTCCAGGCGGCACTTCATGATTTCCCTTTCACCACATTGAAAGAAATAGTACACGAAATCAATTCCTGCCCGGGCGCGAGTCGTAACCGAATCAAGGCGGAACTGCTGCAGATCCTCGATGACAGGTAGGTGGGATCTGCTCGCGTGATCACCTCTTGTGTTTCAAATTGACATAATCTGTCATTTCAAATTGAAACGTTTCTACTGATCGTATTCCAATTCTGGTACCATGGTCACGAGTGGTGGAATTGTAACATGTTGTTGTGCAATTAGTTACGAAATCTTCACGAGAGGCCTTGGTAATTGGCACGGCTCTTGTTTAGGCATCTGCTGAATACATGGAGTAAACGAAATATACGGATACAGAAGAGGTTTTCCATCATATCTATGCTTCCGTGTATTGACCGTACGAATTCCGAAGAGAACAACGGGAAAAAAGAAATAGCGGTGAAGTAGCAGTTTACCCTTTCAAAGGAGTTTCAAATGCTATGGGGAATTGATCCATGGAAAGAGCTGGAGAGAATGAAAAGCGATCTGGATGGGATGCTGGGCGGAGGCACCGGTCGATCGCACTACGGGGCGCCGAAACCCTCTATGTCATTTCCGCTGACAAATGCTTACGAGAATAAAGATGATATCAGGGTGGTTGCGGAACTCCCGGGTCTGACAAGTGACAGCGTGAACATCATGTTCAATGATGGCATTCTGACGATTGCCGGGAAGCGCGAAGCACCTTCAGAGGTAAGGGAAATGTCGGCAGTGCGCAGAGAACGGTCTCAAGGCGATTTCGAGAAAATCATAGAGATTCCGGTAAAAGTCGAGAGTGACAAAATATCGGCTTCCTTTGAGAACGGAATCCTTACGGTGGTATTGCCGAAAGCCGAAGAGGCAAAGCCCAGACAGATCACAATCGAAGTGAAATAACAGGATACCATTCAACTGGAGGAATACGGGTATGGCAGAAGAACTCGAAAAAAGAGGAAAACAGACGATATCGAGTACCGCTCCCGAAAGTATCGGAGGCGCAGGGCCTGCGTTTAGTCCCGATGTCGATATCTATGTAAACGGTGATAAACTTCTGTTTCTGGTGGATCTTCCCGGAGTGCGCAAGGGTGATGTTTCCATTGTGCTGGACGAGCAGGAAAACCTGGTAATAAAAGCGCCAACTGCGTTCAAGGAACGTCAAGGCACGACATTGCGTCAATTCCGAACGGGAGATTTCTTCAGAGCGTTTCAGATATCCAGGGACTACGATAAGGACAAAATCGAGGCGAATCTCGACAACGGTCTCTTGAAAATCGTGGTTCCACGGAAAGAAGAGTCCAAGCCCAGGGCTATAAAGATTAACGCTTAGAAGTCGTTGGGACATCATGGCACTGGTTTTGCGTTCAATAAAGGCAAGCGGATAACTCTCGGAGTTCCGAGGCCGGCCAATTCCAAAGAGGGGCTTTCGAGAGACACACACGATTCAGTCTCGCTGGAGACTTTAACATAGATGGGGCGGCGGTGCCTGAGAAGGGCCGCCGTAAACCATTTCCCATTTTTCCCTTATCGCCTATCTAATCCTCAGACTATCCTGCACTCGGGTGGATCACCGCTCTTGCATACTGGCTCTCTCCTTTGTAGAATAGGTGTATGCCAAACTTTCGCGTCCCGGTGCTTCCGGTCGAATCCACGGTCATCTGCAGCAACGGCCATGAACTTCACGGCCGCATTTTTGTTCCCGAAGTTGCATCGCAACACCAGGGGCCGATGCGCGCTGAAGAATGGATCAATCAGAAAGATTCCTTCTTTCCGTTTCTTCCCGATGACGCTCAGAAAGCAGTCATTCTCAATAAATGCCAGGTACTCGTACTGACAGTTGCGGCGGATAGCGACCCAAACGACCTTCCCGAAGAAGCCTCGATCCCGCGGCAGGCTGTATCGATCGAGTTATCGGGCATGAGTATCAGTGGAACGGTTTTTCTCGATATGCCGGCCAATCACGAGAGGGTTCTCGATGTTCTCAACGGCCAGGGAGCATTTCTTCCTGTCCATGAGGGTATGAAACACCACCTGGTGGCCAAGCGAGCGATAATTCGGGTCAATGAAACAGAAGGGGAGCAGTAAGAAAATGCAGGTAACGTGTCCGCACTGCAACGATTCCCTGCTACTGGATGATGCGCGGATTCCGGAACGGCCGTTTGGTGTCCGTTGTCGGAACTGCCAGAAAGGCATCAATTTCCCGGGACGCACTGCTATGGGGCTGTCGCCGCGGAACAACGGCAACCAGCCACCGCCGCCTGCTCAAACCACTCAACGTCAGGATTCCGGGGCGTCATTGAAGAAAGATCCCCCGGCTGAATCACCCGTTGAGGTTCCCATGGGAACTGGCTCGGGTCCGACAGCCGAAATAGACTCGCTTTTTGTAAGAATGGTCCAATCGGGGGCTTCGGATCTGCACATCTGTGCCGGTTCGCCGCCTATGCTTCGTAAGGACGGAAATATGGTGGCAATCGAAGGCATGCAGCCTTTGAGCGGCGAAGACACCGAACGGATTCTCATGCCCATTGCACCATTACGGAACAAAGAAGAATTCGGTACATGCGCGGATACCGATTTTGCATATCAGATAGAAGGACTGGCGCGGTTCCGGTGCAACTTTTTCGAGGATCGGAAAGGAATGGGCGGCGTCTTTCGCGTCATACCCAGTGAAATCATGACCACAGAGGATCTGGGGCTTCCTCGGGAAATCGTGAATCTTTGTCATCTAACAAAGGGGCTGGTCCTGGTCACCGGGCCGACCGGGTCAGGCAAATCGACAACGCTTTGTGCACTGATCGACTACATCAACCGGAATCGTACCGATCACATTATCACCATCGAAGACCCGATCGAGTTCGTGCACGAGAACAAGAAATGCCTGATCAATCAGCGGCAGATTACCGAACATACCGCTTCGTTCAAGAACGCTTTGAGAGCGGCCCTGCGCGAAGACCCCGATATTGTGCTGGTAGGGGAGATGCGGGACCTGGAGACCGTCTCGATTGCCATAGAAACCGCTGAAACAGGTCACCTGGTTTTCGGAACCCTGCATACATCGACTGCTCCTTCCACGGTCGATCGCATTATCGATCAGTTCCCTGCCGACAGGCAACAGCAGATCCGGGTCATGCTGTCAGAGAGCCTCAAGGGGGTGATCTGTCAGACACTTTGCCGCAAAAACGGCGGTGGGCGAGTGGCTGCTCTTGAGGTCCTTGTCGCGACCACATCGGTCTCAAACCTCATTCGTGAATCCAAAACCTTTCAGTTGCCTTCGGTCATGCAAACGGGCAAAGCCCTTGGCATGCGACTTCTCAACGACAGCCTGTTTGAGCTGGTAAAGAACAAACAGGTCGAACCCGATGAGGCTTACAGTAAATCGGTAGACAAGGCCGGGCTCAAGGCACAGTTTGAGAAGGCGGGGATACGGGTAGGGTGAAAACCTGAATCCACCTTACGCCCGCCTTAGATTGCTTCCCTCTTTAAGACTCCAGAGCTCACCAGTGGTGTCAGCACCGTTCTTCCGTGCAGGTGTCCATACGCTCGTGGCTATCCTGATGTGCCCTGGCGCACCAGTCGG
>JBEPYC010000392.1:0-4134 GCA_041641555.1 Chitinivibrionales bacterium
CTTCGGGGGACTCTGCTTATTTTGCTCACGTTCGGCATGCGTACCTTGACCCGTATGGGTTGGATACACGAGACAGCTCCGATGTCTATGCCGAATCGCATATCATCGGTCAGGTTTATCTCTGGGCTCGGGATACCTGCTATGGACCCTCGGGGCTAAACGCTATCTGGAAAGCATACCGGAACCAGGATTCTCTGGAGCTCCACGGAAATCAATATGTAACCTATCGGAGCACTTCGCTTGATACGTTCTTTCCGCAAGGATATATCGGGCATATCGATGATTTCGAGGTATCGAAATGCCCGGAAGGAACCGACCTGGGGTCATTCTCGCGATCGAAACTTATCGCGGATATCGAGCAAACCAAGCTCACGGCAAAAGATGCCTCGGAGATACGTTCGCTGATCGATGCTTACTATGCGCCGCTGTTTCTCAACCCGATCATCGAGAATTACCGGCTCTGGGATGTGGATATTCCTTCTCAAATCACATTGCGGTTATCGGTATCATTGGGGGGGACTGTGACGGAGGTTTCTGTGCAGGGAAGGACAGTTACGGGGCGCAAGGCAGAGAATTCGGTTGCCAGTGAGGCTGGTACATGGAGCTTTCCTGCCCCGGGGCGAGAGCTCGAAGTGGATTACATCTATAAACCACCTGCGGCCCGATGAGCAGGCTTGTATTTTAGTCCATGCGGAATCCAGCATGGTTGTTTCTGGATTCAATATCAGCTTTCGGGAGAATTGCCCAGAAAAGTTACAGCTTCATTTCTCACTACCTCCGGCCGAGCGCTACGCCCCGACCAACGAACCCACCTGCCGGATAAAGCCGAAATGACCCAATGATGGCTGAGCGAATAACCGTCTTTCTTGATCGATCCAGGCAGGTGATCTGTCAGTCCGTGATCGGCCCCATCGATAAGGCCGGTTCCCGTGAGTTGGCGGCACATACCGCAGCTGCGGCGGAGGGTCTCATGGACCGCTGGAATCTCCGCATATGTCTTGATGCGCGACAGACGGGAAAGATTCACTCGAAGGCCCGCAGGGAGATGATGGAAAATCTCAAACGCGAAGACGTCTGCAAACTCGCCTTGTGGGGCGGGAATGCCTATTTGCGTGCGGCCGTTCATTTCATTCGTTACCTTGAAGGTGGGCACAAAATACGTGCATTCCGAACTCGGGAGGAAGCACTTGCCTGGCTTGCAGAATAAAGCAGTAGACGTAACAATAGAGAGGTGCCACCGGCATTGAGCCGTATTCAGGCGCATGCACAGTCGCGGTCACAGTAGAAAAGGGCCTCATAAGTATGGCTAGTAATTCCGACTTGTCGTCATACCTGGAGTATGTCAAAAAGAATCTTGGTACGATCACTGAGCTTTTGGCAAAGATCTCTGTCGATGACTTCTCGAAGCGAATCGATTTCTCTGAGCTCCCGGAAGACGAATTTCTCAATGTCTTCTGCGGACTCGATCTTCTCATGGATGACCTCCTTGATGCCAGACGAGAGCTGAAAAAGGAGAGCGATATAAACCAGATCCGGGCCGAGGTTTGGAAACTCGCTCTCGACAAGACTCTTGATATCGATGACTTCGTATCGGAGCTTTTCTCCAGAATAGGACCTTTCATAAACGTCTTGCGTGCGAGCCATTTTTCGTTTAATGCAAACGAAGGCATGGCTGTGTGTGAAAACCAGTGGTGCGGAGAAGGCGTCAAGCCGACCACCGGCCTTGCAATATCGCTCGAAGTGTGTCACCACTATCTTATTGGTGAATCTGTCGTGCTCAGTGCCCAGAACTTATCGGGCGAATACGGCAAAAAAGTACGGGATGTCTTTGGGGAAACGGGCATCGCTTCGTTTCTGGCGGTTCCGTATCCGGATGCCACTCATGTGCAGGGTTTCTTCAGTTTCAGCAGCGATGATCCCTTGCGGATATGGACCGAGCAGGAGCGAAGAATTTTGTGCGAGTTGGTACACATTTTCTCGGCACGGAGCGGGCTGATCGAAGCCGAAGAGTCGTTGCGCAGGACCAACGAGCGCCTCGAGAGGCGCGTTCGGAAGCGAACGGAAGATCTGATCTCCGCAAATGAGAAGCTCCGTAACGACATAGCGGAGCGACGTCGAGCGGAAACAGCGCTCACGGAGAGCGAAGAGCAGTACCGTGCTCTGGTGGAGACCTCGCCCGACGCTATCCTGGTGACCGACAAGGACGGTGGAATTATCATGGTGAACCAGCGGGCAATCGAGATATTCGGCTGTTCCGGAAAGGATGAATTGCATGGCAAAGATATTCTTGAGCTGGTTGCCCCGGAAGACCGGGAAAAAGCCGAGGAGAATTCGAAACGAACCGCAGAAGTAGGATCGGTCAAAAGCTCAGAGCTTCGTTTGATTCGGAAGGACGGCCGTGTCTTTTACAGTGAGGTCAGCTCGTCTGTACTTCGGGATCAGGAAGGAAAACCGACTCGGTTTATCGCTATTGCCCGGGACATCTCCAACCGACGTAAAGCAGAAAAAGCGCTCGAAGAAGAAAAAGAGCTTCTGGACGTAACGCTTCGCTCTATTGGCGACGCGGTGATATCTACGGACATGGACGGTCGAGTCGTGCTCATGAATTCGGTTGCCGAAGAACTGACTGGATGGCAGCAGGTCGATGCCTGTGGGAAGTCGGTCGACACGGTGGTATGCATTCTCGAAGAAGGGTCCCAGGCTGAATGCGCGAGCCTCATCGAGGAGATACGCCAGTCCGGATCGGTGATAAGCCCGCTGGGTGAGCGGGCCCTTCGTTCGAAATCGGGCGTGGAGCGAACAATATCCTGCAATGCAGCACCTATTCGGGAGAACAACGGCCAGCTCGTCGGGGCGGTCCTGGTGATCAGGGACATTACCGAGAAACGAAAATTCGAAAACGAAATTTTCAAGACGGCGAAGCTTGAATCTCTGGGTTTGCTGGCAGGGGGAATCGCTCACGATTTCAATAACACGCTTACCGGGATTGTCACCAATCTGTTCATGGCGAAAATGAACGCAAAAGGGAATGAAGAATTAAAACAGCTCATTACCGACGCAGAAAAAGCCGCCTTTCGGGCGAGCCGGCTTACCAAGCAGCTTCTGACCTTCTCAAAAGGTGGCACTCCGGTCAAGGAATGCCTCTCCGTGAAATCACTGGTCGAGGATTCGGTGGGGTTTTGTTTGAGCGGGTCGAATGTCGACTACCGCCTGGATCTGCCCGATGAGCTCTGGGGTATCGAAGCAGACAGAGGGCAGATCGATCAGGTGCTCAACAATCTCGTTATCAATGCCGATCAGGCGATGCCAAACGGTGGTACGGTGACCGTCAGAGGGGAGAACTTTTCGATCAGCAATGTTATCCAGGATGGAACCACCAGCATTGTACCACTGAAGCCGGGTAAGTACGTGAAGGTGTCGGTGAAAGATGATGGTATCGGTATTCCGCCGGGTAATCTCGAAAAAATATTCGATCCCTATTTCAGCACCAAGCAGGAGGGGAGCGGCCTCGGTCTGACTACCGCGTTTTCTATAGTCAAGAACCACGGCGGCTACATGACTGCTAAGTCGATCCTTGGCAAGGGGTCCCGGTTCTCTTTTTATCTTCCGGCAGCACTACCCGATGAAAATGAAGGGGACGACAACGATGAACAACTCCGAAAGGGCGCATACCGTGTGCTGGTGATGGACGATGACGAAATCGTGAGGACGGTGGTGGATCGACTTCTCAAAAGTAATGGCTATGATGTGGTGTGTACACGCGACGGACACGCTGCAATCCAGACCTACAAAGACGCGCTTGAGCGCTCAGAGAATTTTGACGTTGTCATCATGGACCTCACCGTTCCGGGCGGACTCGGAGGAAAGGATGCGGTCAAACGGATTCTGTAACTCGACGATGAAGCCAAGGTGGTTGTGTTCAGTGGATACTCCAACGACCCGGTGATGGCAAATTACCGTGATTACGGGTTTTCCGGCGTGATCGCCAAGCCATTCAGCATCGATGAATTCTCGCGGGTACTCAATCGAATCATGATTCGTTGAGGCGCTGTGCCTGTTGCATGAGATCAAAGATTGTCTGGGCTTTGTTCTGAGAGGGTGGATTCTGGAGCCTGGTGACCAGGTCGTCCCCGA
>JBEPYC010000393.1:0-4133 GCA_041641555.1 Chitinivibrionales bacterium
ACCTCCAAGCCTCAAGACTCACCACCACAATCAATCCAGCCTTTGACTTGCCACCATGCGGCTACCCGGCGCCGGGACAATAAGTTCCTGTGCAGACCTGTATAGCTGCACAAAGTTTAGTTAAATACAGACAAAAAACCTCGTAAACGTGCCGAAAACGGCAATATGCAATTATACGGTCTTTCCAGGCCACCTCCTTTTCTTTTGAGGTGAAACCGTTTCGTTCAGTATGTCCAAAGGGCTGCGGATCGGTTTTGAATCGGATTTGATTATATGCAGGTAGACCATGGTTGTGCGGATATCGGCATGACCCAGAAGATCTTGTACCTGGCGTATATCGTATCCGGCTTGCAGCAGATGGGTCGCAAATGAGTGACGGAGCGTATGGGGTGTCACTTTCTTTCTGATTCCCGCTGCTTTTGCGGCTTCACGAACCTTGCGCTGTACAGCAGTCTGATGCACATGATATCTGCGGACTTGTCCTGTTTCGGGGATGGTCGTCAAGCGCGGAGCAGGGAACAGGAAATACCAGCCGAATTCCATGGCCTTCTCCTCGCTGCCGGGCTTGCCTTCAATTTCAACTGGTAGGAATACACCGTCAAATGATGGGTCTCCGGTGTCTTCGCGCCACCTTGTTTCTGCAACCTTGAGCTGGTAACGGATTCTACATAGGAGCGTCTGTGGAAGAGGAACCGCACGGTCCTTGCCGCCCTTGCCCCGCCTGACCATGAGCATTCCCTGGTGCAGATCGATATTGTGAATACGGAGGCTCGAGACCTCGGTGACCCGTAACCCGCATCCATAGGCCATTTCGCCAATCAGTCTATAGACACCGGAAAGCGCGGAGAGGAAAGCTGCGCACTCCTCTTTCCAGAGTACCGTTGGCAGTGCTTTGGGCCGTTTGGCTCGAATAGTACGGTCCATTTCCTCAAAAGGAATGCTCAAAACATTTCGGTACAAGAAAAGAAGTGCGTTGAATGCGCTATTCTGGGTTGAAGCAGAGACGTTGCGACCGATGGCCAGATATTCCAGAAATACCCGGGCATCGTGGGAAGTGAGCGACTGGGGCGGTTTGCTACGCATGTATCGACGGAATGCCCGAATAGTCGTAGTGTAATTGTGGAGTGTGGATGGCGATAAATGCTTCAGCCTGATCGTTTTCTCCATCGAAGCAAGAGCCTGATCCCATGAAGCACCCCTTTTGTCCTGTTCAGATCGATATTCGTGATAGTCTTGACCTGAGCAGTCGGAAGCACCACTGTTCTCGGAACTGCAAGGTAATGCCTCGGAGAGATGCTCCGACTCCTGGGGTGTAGCCTCGGAAACTCGAAACAGAAGGTCAACAGTCCGTCGGGCCTGCTGACACTGCCACTCAGGGCGCCCTTCCTGATCGAGACCCCGGATATAGAAATCAACTGATCTTTTATCCGCCGCAGGCATCGAAAACGTCTCACAGAATTGGTTGTATCGCGCTATCCAACGAAGATAGTGCTCGCGGTATTTGTGTGGTACGCGCTCTTTTTCAAGTGCCCATCCAAGCAAATTGCGCTGAGGAAACTGCAGTGCTGGTGTGACTGTGGCGACGGTGCTCATACAATTCTAACAGACCGATAAACGAATGGTTAACATGTGGTGCAAGAATTTGAAGTGTCAATATATTTTCAGCAACAAGCAATCGCAAGCATTTTTTGCGGCTATACAAAAATGTTTTGTTTGTGAAGGTCCGCGTACCCAAAAATGTGTCCATGCCTTACTCTTTGTCTGTGACCGTCATCACATGAAAGCATCTTTTTTCGAGTATCAGATCGTGAAACAACCAATATATGCTCTCCTGGTTTTCCGCACAATGACATGAGTGTCAGTTGCAGACGCCACGTGGCATGATAATGCTATGACGAACCACGAGCCGTGGTTGCGAGTATTGCATTCCCATGAGCAATTACACGGTACAGAGAACCGTTTTTTGATCGTACGGAAATAAAAAGCCGGGTTGGCCCTGCCGGCTTTCTAAAGAAGATGACGGAAAATCATCTCTACTTTAGATGAGGTGCCCGGAGAAATCGGGCAATGATTATGTGCCATAAGAAGTATGGGCCAACGTGATGAAAACAAAATCGATTCTGGTATACGGAAAAGCAAGAGAAATGATGAACTTTTTTTGACAAGGGCATTCAATCCCGAGGAACGCCCTTTGCCTGGCTTTCTCTAAGCGTGTATTTTGTGCTGGTATCCGCTTGCCGTACGGCTGCTCTCTACAAAGGAACTTGCCAGATGAACTTTTTCCTGTCTCTCCCTGCCGCAATCAAAGATTGCTTCGCGGTTAATCTTCTCAAAGAATCACTTGAACAGCAGGGGCATAGAACTTCTACCAACGATCGTACCGGGAACACCATTAAACTTGTCATCGATACATCTGTCGTGCCGGATCCCGAGGGTTATCGATTGGGGCAGGAAGGGCATACTATACATATTATAGGGGGAAGTGCAAACGGCTTGAAATTCGGCGTCCTCTCCCTGATGGAGCACGTGCAATCCTCTGACTCCCCGGCTATTGCCCACCCCAGAGAGGAATGCCCCGATCTTCCGTTTCGCGCATTCAAATGCAACCTTCCCTGGGATTCCTATCGACTGGGTGAAGCCATGCGGGCGAATGTCGAAACCTGCAGAGATCCCCGGTTCTGGACAGCACTGCTGGATCATCTTGCCCGGTGCCGGTTCAATGCACTCACCCTCTGGAATCTTCATCCCTTTCCTTACATGGTACAATGCCCGGATTTTCCCGAGGCCTCACCGTTTACCAGTGAGGAAATGGCGGAATGGCACAAACTCTGGTCCCATATCTTCACGGAGGCTTCATATCGGGGAATCCAGACCTATATCATCTGGTGGAATATTTTTGTCCCCGATGGATTTCGCGAGAAGTACGGCTCTACGCCAAAAGTTCCTCTTCATCTGGCTGGGATCGGTGATGACCGTCCAGTTGTTAAGGATTATACTCGCCAGTGTATAGAACAGCTCATCGAGACCTATCCTGAACTGACCGGTATCGGAGTATCGCTTGGGGAGCGAATGGGGAAGATGTCACCTCAGGCGCGGCAGGATTGGGTCGAAGATGTCGTGTTTCCGGTTCTACGCACTGCCTCACGCCCGGTAAAATTCATTCACCGGGCTCCATTTACAACCGATCCCGCCATACTGCGCTCTTCGGTGGAGAAAGCGGATCTGCCCGGAGAGACAATCGTCGAGATGAAATTCAACTGGTCGCACGGGCATTCCAGCCCGAACCTCTGCATGACCCACAATGCGGAACGCGGCAAAGACCGGGATGTGAAGCTTCTTCCCCGAGACTACTGGGAGCCGGCCCCAAAATCCTACAAAATGGCCTGGATGGTGCGCAACGAAGATTTCTTTGTGCTTCGGTGGGGACAGCCCGAGTTCATCCGACAACATATCCGAACCAACGGCCATCCGTATGTTGCCGGGTACTTTGTTGGATCGGAAGGATACATTCCAGCGTTGGAACTGGCAGTATCCCCGGAGCATCCGAACAGAAACTGGACATATGCTTTCGAGCGGCAGTGGCTGTTCACTTTTGCATGGGGGCGCCTGCTTTACAATAATTCGACTTCCGATGACGTGTTCGTTCGGGAACTGGCCAGGCGATATGGGCCGAGAGCAGCGCCGCTTCTTTTCGAAGGGCTTTCGCTGGGAAGCAGAATGCCGCTTCGGCTGGCGAGTTTCTATGCGGGCACTTGGGATTACAGCCTCTACTCCGAGGGGTTTCTCGCCCCGTTTTCTTCGGTTGGCCCTTTTGACACCGAATCGAATCTCATCAGTGTCGAAGATCTCATGGCCCACGATACTCTTGATGATTCACTCATGTCTATAAAGGAATACGTCAAATGGAAGCTAACGAGGGCAACGGAAGAGGCCCGACAGACAACACCGCTTCAGTTGGCCGATGATCTGGTTGCAGATGCGCGGCGAATCGAACAGATCGTAGCGGAGCTTGAGGCGCTCGAGGGTGTTTCCAACAAGGCCTTTGCTTTCGAGTGCACGGATATTGCCATGTGGGGGGATCTGAGCCGATATTTTGCCGAGAAACTCCGTGGAGCGACCGCTCTCCTGTTATA
>JBEPYC010000394.1:0-4091 GCA_041641555.1 Chitinivibrionales bacterium
TGGCCTTCTTAAAACGATTCTACCTAACACAAATACATACGCGGAGGCTTCAGTTTGGCTGCAAAGAACAAGAAACGACGATCGGAGGGAGCCGGCTTACTCCATTTTGGCAAAGAGATGGGTTCGGCTTTGTTGATGGCATTGATCGCGATCGTCTATGTCATTCAGGCTTTTCGCATTCCGACAGGATCGATGGAGGATTCTCTGAAAGCCGGCGATTTTCTCCTGGGGCTCAAATTTATCTACGGTGCACCGGTTGTTCCTTTTTCGTATGCGAAATTTCCCGGGGTGACGGATCCCAAACCCGGCGACGTGGTCATTTTCAAGTATCCGGGAACATCTCGTAAAGACTATATCAAACGCTGTGTTGCCGGACCCGGGCAAACGATCTCGATCGAAGGTAAAAGCGTGTTTGTCGACGGGGAAAAACTGATCATGCCACCTGAGGGAAAACATGGCAACAACGGTCTCATCGGTACCGCTTACGGAGGGCTGAACAGAAATGTGATGGAATTCAAGCCCCTGACAATTCCTAAAAAAGGTGATCAGATCAAAGTGGCAGATCTGCCTACGCGTGAATTCCATTTTCTCAAGCACCTTGTTCGTCAGGAGCATCCCCGTAAAGAAGTCCGGGCGGATTACCAGCTCTACCGTAACGGTGAATACGTTACATCGTATGATTTTGCCCGGGTTGATGACTGGACTCAGATTGACCAGTATCTGCAACAGGCCAGAGCACAGCTTGCGAATGGGGATGGTGGAGCAGATATCGATGTAAAGATGTTGCTCTACCTGGATGGTGAACGGGTAAGTACGTATACCGTTCGCAATGACAACTACTTCATGCTTGGCGACAACCGGGACAACTCGCTGGATTCACGATTCTGGGGATACCTGAACAGGAATTTCGTGAAAGCCAAAGCGTTCATTCTCTACTTTTCTCTTGATCAGGATACCCCGTTTTTCCTCTTACCGCTGAAAATCCGGTGGGAAAGAATCGGAAGGCTTATCCGCTCCTGGGATGGGATGCCGCCAGTTCCCCAGACCGCCGCAGCGACCCGGTAGTAAAGCGCTTGCCCACCGAAGTAATCCGGGGATGTCAGTCTTTCAGTCCCCGGAGTACTTACCCGAAAGCATCAGTGCCGGTTGCCCGGTATTCTCTACGACATCTCTCCACATGCTGCTTTCCGGATCCACCCGGTTTCGACGTGAGACCGCCATATCGATTGGTATATGAACGAATCGGTCGTTTAATGTGCTGATTAGAACTTTGGTCTTTCCGGCCATCGCCGCATGTGCTGCGTTGGATCCAAGACGGGCGCAGTACAGAGAGTCGCTCGGATTAGCCGGTGCACTACGGATTATGTAGCTGGGATCGATGTACTTCAGTACATAATCAATGCTCTTCGAAGAGAAATGGTCTGCAATTGCCTGCTTGAGAAACAGTCCGACATCTCCGAGTTTCTTGTTTCCCGAAGCATCCTTTGCGGCAGCTTGCTCCAGAAACTGCTGTCCAGCACCTTCGGCGATGAGTATAACGGCATGATGCCGACGTTCGATACGTTTCTGCAGATTCTCAAGAAACCCGTTTTCTCCTTCCAGATTGAAAGGAATCTCGGGGATAAGCACAAAATTCACGTCGTTCATCGATAGTGCGGTATGCGCTGCTATGTAGCCGGACTCTCTTCCCATGACCTTGACGAGGCCTATGCCATTGTAGGCGTCTACCGCTTCGACATGTGCTGCAGCCACTGCATCGACCGCTACCGATACCGCCGTATCGAACCCGAACGAACGTTGAACGAAGCTCAGATCATTGTCGATGGTTTTGGGGATACCAACCACGGCAAGAGGATAGTCACGAGTTCGACATTCATCAGAGATGGCCTGCGCGCCTTTCTGTGACCCATCACCGCCGATCACAAAAAGCATGTTCAAGCCCATCTTCTGAATCGAATCGACAATGTCCCCGGTCAGTTCTCCTTTTCCCCGAGAACTGCCCAGCATGGTACCACCTTTCCGGTGGATTTCGGCAACCATATCGGGGGTAAGGTCCACAGGTGGTTGTGGGGCCCCGGCCAGAAATCCCCCATACCCAAAGCGTATGCCTTTGATCGTTCTGACCCCATAAGCATACCAGAGAGTCATGACCACCGCGCGGATGACATCGTTCAACCCGGGGCACAAACCTCCGCAGGTGACAATGCCGGCGCGTACCTCTGCGGGGTTAAAGAAAATCTTCTCGCGAGGACCCGCCAATTCGAGCATTTCCTCACGCCTGACTTGTATTGAGGGAGAAAAGGAGGGAAATTCGACATTATACAGAACGAGCTGGTTATCGGATACGTAATTAGCTATGAAATCGTCGTCTTCCCGTGAGAGGACAACCGGCGAATCGATCGTAGCGTCACCAAGGCTTGCAATACTGAAATCGAGTTTTGGTGCCATTGTGAGTATATCCTCCTGAGAGAGACACGTGTGTCTTTTTGATTTAAAATGAAGGGTACAGGTGGGCCCGCCCGGTACCGAAAATATATTTAATGTGCCTTTTTCTCTCGCAGCAAAGAGTGCAAACGACAATGTTCCGCTGGTCATGGAAATCCTTCCTGCCTGCACAGGGCAGGGAAACGCCGGAGTAGTGATTAACCGATGTATTCTGTTCTATTGAAAAACGCTATCGTTATTCTGTTACTTCTTCTGTCGTGTGCTCATCAGGTTCCCCCGACGGGAGGACCGCTCGATGAAACTCCCCCCGCGGTAGCATCGATCACCCCCGAGCAAGGAACGACCGAATTTCCGTTAAATGGCCGGATATCGTTCACATTCGGCGAGTGGGTAGACCCGAATTCGGCCAGAAAAAGCATCAGCGTTTTTCCACCACCGTCCGATGGTTTGAAGATACGGGTGCGGGGCAGGACGATTCACGTGATTCCCCAAGGACCGCTGGCTGATTCGACCACCTATCATGTCGAAGTGAATTCCACTCTGGAAGATTTGCATGGAAATGCAATCCGAAGTCCCTTGAGCCTGGTTTTTTCTACAGGAACCGCCTTGGACAGCGGTAGTTTGAGTGGTTGTGTCATTGACCCCCAGCGGCTTCTTGTTCAGCCCAAAGTCGCTTTGTTCCGCGCTGTCGATTCGGTTGTACCTGAATCGACCTACTTCTCGCTCCCCGATTACCTGACACAAACCGATAGTTTGGGGCGTTTTTCTTTACAGTATGTTCGCACAGGCCTCTACGATGTCTTTGCGTTTGTGGATGAAATACCTGACAGCAGATTTCGCCCGGGCGAAGGGGCAGCCTATGCGGCGCAGCAGTTGCGAATAGCCGTTGGCCCCACCGATACGTCGATCCAGCTGTTCCCGGTTGAGGCCGATACGAACCCTCCGGTACTTCAGACGCCTCGTGCACACAGTCAGAATTTCATCAGAGGCTCATGGGCTGACCCGATTCCGCAGACTGAGAGTGTCTACTGGCAAAGGTGGCGGCTGGAGGAATTCGACGAGCCAGATTCAGTCATTTCGATTGCGGGATACGAAACACTCGGTACCTCGTCTTTCATTCTTCGAGTGGCAGGGCCTCTACGTTCCACCGCCTATCGCCTGATCTATCAGGTCTCGGACCCACGGCGGGCTTTCGGGCGGGACAGCGTTGCAGTGGATTCGATTCGTTTCAACGGCTTGGGCGCGCAGGATACGGTTTCACCCGAGTTTATCGCCGGAGGTCCTTCGAGACAGGTGTCACTCCGCACAGGGATGTGGGCGGTGTTTTCCGAGCCGATCCGTCTGCGTCGTGCGCTCTGGCCTCTTGTCGATACGCTTACGAACGACACAGTTCTGGTAAGCGGAGATACAAGCTTCACCGATACAGTCAATTTCTCCGCGGATCAACTTCTCCAGCCCGGCACCACCTATCGATTGAACGTTCCCTGGGAATCGTTTGTTGATCTGGGCGGAAATATGCCCTTCAGCGAAACCGATACAAACGGCCTTGAAGTTATGTTCTCGACCTACCCGTATGATGAACTCTGCGCGAGTTTGTCGGGTTCGGGAGAGTGCCTGGAAAATGACCCGGGTCGTTTGTGGATGTT
>JBEPYC010000395.1:0-4087 GCA_041641555.1 Chitinivibrionales bacterium
CTCCATTGTGGTCCCGTTCGAATCCACCCTGGGGCATTTTGCAATGGAAGTAGCTCTGAAAACCGAATAAAACACCGGACCGATGATTGCCGCGATCGATTGAGGGAAAGGAACAGAAATGAAAGTTCTTCTGGTAGATGATTCCAGCACCATGCGACGAATAGAAAAGACCCAGCTTGCGCAGCTTGGAATCACCGATACCGTTGAAGCCGCAAACGGAAGTGAAGCTTTGGATGTACTCGGGAGCGATAGCGCTATCGAGCTTGTGCTGCTGGACTGGAACATGCCGGTTATGGATGGGATGGAGTTTCTCAAGAAAGCTCGTGCAGATTCCCGATTCAAGAACCTGAAGATCATCATGTGCACTTCGGAATCGGAAAAAGGAAAAGTTGTCGAAGCGATGCAGCACGGAGTCAACAATTACATAGTCAAACCCTTCACCCCTGAGCTTCTTCAGGAAAAACTGGGGCTTTGAATTCTTTCTCGCCGGCCCCGATGCCATGAATAGACATTCAGATGCAGCATACCGGTTCGGATCTCTCCACGGCCATTAACAAAGCGGTCGCCGCCCACAAACAGGGTAATCTCAGTTCAGCGGAGAGCCAATACGGTAGACTCCTTGATATTCTGCCCGACAACCCAGACCTTCTCCACTTGCTCGGCCTGGTCTACCACCAGCAGGGCAGACTCGATCGTGCATGCTCCTGCCTTGACCGTGCGGCTCAGCTCCAGGGTACCAGTTCTCTTTTTTACTACGATCTCGGAAGCGCACAGTTTCATAGCGGCCAACTCACCGCCGCGCTGCATTCTTTAGAGCGCGCCTGCACCCTCCAGGGCTTCCCTGAAGCTCACTTTCTCTCCGGAGAAATTTATCGCCGCCTGGGACGACTGCCCGATGCTCTGAGGCAATACCAACGCGCGATATCGCTGAAACCGGATTTTCCCCAGGCACTCAACAACCTCGGGGCCGCCTGTATGCAATTGGGTGCCTTTCAGAAAGCCGCCGATGCATTCGGGAAGGTCGTTGCCCTGATGCCGGAGCGAAGCGACAGTCTGCACAACCTCGGTCTTGCACTGATCCAAGCCAAGCGGCACGATGAGGCAATCGCCTGTTTCCGAAAGCTTATCCAGTTGGCACCAGACACTCCCAGTGGGTTTGTCAATTTGGGAAAAGAACTGATGCTTCAGGGGTTTCTCCAGGAAGCACAACAGCATTTCCGCAAAGCTATCAGTCTGGATGACACCACCACCGCTGCCCATGACAACCTCCTCATAAGCATGGGCTACGATCCCGAAGTAACACCGACCGGGTTATCTCAGTTGCACACACGATGGGGCACCCGGCACAACAGCAAGCAGACGTACGTTCATGACAGCCATGACTTTGCCCCCGAAAAGAAACTGAAACTTGGATTTGTCTCCCCCGATTTTTATCATCATCCGGTCGCCCTGTTCCTTCTCCCCGTTCTCACCAATCTGGACAAAGCACAAACTACAGCAATAGCATACTCCGATACATCCCCCACCGACGAGGTGACATCGGCACTTCGAGCGCACCTCGATGAGTGGCATGAAGTCGGCAGCGACTCACATGAATCTCTGGCAGAGCGCATGTATCGCGACAAAATCGACATTCTGTTTGACCTGACCGGACATCTGGCAGGAAACCGTCTGGAAACGATTGCGTACCGTCCCGCCCCCCTTCAAATGTCCTGGATTGGGTACCCGCATGACACAGGCCTGACGGCAATTGATTGCAGGGTAACAGATCCGGTATGCGACCCACCCGGGACACCGGAGCAAAATATTGTTCGACTCCCGCAGACATTCTGCTGTTTCTCGCCACCGCCCGGTGCACCGGATCCGGGCCCCGTGCCATCACAGCGCAATCGAGTTATCACCTTCGGATCGTTCCACAATATCGCTCGTCTTAATGATCGGGTTCTTGCGCTCTGGGCACGGGTGCTTCAGGAACTCCCCGAATCACGTCTTCTGATCTACCGAACTTCCCTGACCGGTTCGGCGCAGAAACGTATCCGGGCGTCTCTTTCCGGTCACGATATTGGCTCATCACGCGTAGTATTTCAGAACAGGCTGTCCGGCGGATCGTATCTGCCCGCTTACAATGAAGTCGATATCTGTCTGGATACTTTTCCCTGGAGCGGCCACACGACCGCTTGCGAAAGCCTGTGGATGGGTGTGCCGGTAATCACACTTCAGGGTGAGCGGAGCGCCGGACGGATGGTTGCCAGTGTGCTTACCAACCTGGACCTTCCTGAGTGTATAGCCCGGACCGAAGATGACTTCGTGCATCAAGCAATTGATCTGGCGGGCAACCGGTCATTACTCAGGCGATTAAGATCTTCTCTTCGCGAGCGAATGAAACATTCTCCCGTATGCGATGGGCCTCGTTTTGCCTTGTCATTCCAGAAAATGCTCCGGGAGCGCTGGGAAAAGACATGTCACGTGCACACAGAAAGAACTACACCATGACTGTAGAAAGCAATCCGGACAGGATAGAGTTTTTCACCGCGCAATCCGGCCACGAATCGGCCAAAGTGGTCTATGCCGATGGGTCGCTGCACCATATCCATTCGCTGGTTGCTCCGGAAAAGGAACACGAGTATACCGGCAGTATCGATGTCTGGGGCGATATTGTCATTTTGGAGGGAACGGGACTTGGCTATCAGCTTGAAGGATCCACCAGGAATCTCGGGAATGCCCGTGTGATCATCGCAATCGATGCCCACCCCGAGGTCCTCGGCAAATTCACCGCCCGGTTTCAGGAAAAAATTGCACCACCGGTTATCACGGTCGCCGCAGCGCAGGACACCGAACGGCTTTGCGATGCTATCCCATCAGGCAGTCAATTCCGTGTGCAGATAATCCGCCATTGGGCATCATACACCGTATCACCGGGCTTTTACGATTCACTGACCAGACGGGTAGTGGAACAACTCCCCCGAAAACCCCGCGGCACATCATCTCCCCCACGGGCGCTTCTTCTCAAAGGCAGTTTTTTTCTGGAGAGTGAACTCCAACGGGCTCTCAGGCGGGTCTATTCCGAAGAACCGATCATTTTTGACTACAAGGCAACCGGAGGTCTGCAGGACTTCTCCTCCGTTCTGCAGAAAAGTATCCAGAATGATCACCCTGACGTGATACTCTCGGTAAACATGAAGGGTTTCGATGGAAACGGGGTACTTGGCCGTGTCACCGAGCGATCCGGGATTCCGGTGGTGGTGTGGTTTGTCGATGATCCTCATCCGATCATGTTGCACCAGGCTCAATTTGTCAGATCCAATATGATAGCATTCTGCTGGGAACGAAGCTATCTGCCGTTTCTGGAAAAATTCCCGTTTTCATCGGTTCACCATCTTCCCCTTGCATCGGATGAAATGATCTTTCCATTTGCCCCTCAGCAAGGCCCCGAGATTCCAGTGGGTTTTGTCGGCTCTGCCATGCAGGGAGACTTTCTTTATTCCATACGACAGAAATTCCTCTGGAAAGCCGAACTGGCGCCACTGGTCGAGAAAGCCGCGACTCGTCTTCTCGATTCACGAGAGCATCGGCCCGCCGAAATCCTTCTGCAGACCGCACGGGATCTGGAGATAGATCTTCCTTTTACCGATTCCAGAAACGTGAGCTGGCTTGTGTCGTACATGATTCATACCGCCAGCATGATAAAGCGACGGATGGTGCTTGGCGGCATTGCCAATTCCTCCCTGCAGACATTCGGCGACCCTGAAGGCTGGTCGGCCTTGCTTGGTAAAAAGGGCCGGCACAACCCGCCCCTTGACTACCAGAACGAGCTTGCCACGGTATATCGGAACATAGCGGTGAACATCAATATCACCAGCTGCCAGATGGCCACGGCGGTAAACCAGCGGGTTTTCGATATCCCCTCGTGCGGCGGTTTTCTTCTCTCTGACAATCAGGCCGACATGGAAGAACTGTTTGAAATCGGAACCGAAGCAGCGGTGTATGGATCAGCCGAAGAAGCCCGCGAAAAGGCGGGATACTATCTTGCGCATGAGGCTGAACGCCGGGCAGTGATCCAAAAGGCCAGAGAAAGAATCGACCGTCA
>JBEPYC010000396.1:0-4077 GCA_041641555.1 Chitinivibrionales bacterium
GTCAACCAGCATGGCGTGCAGGTCGTCGCTGGCGGCCACGTAGGAGTTCACGGCGAAGACCGCTTCATCTGCACGCGTGTAGAAATCGTCAATGAACTCGCCGTTATGGCACTCGGTGCAGACGCCCTGCATCAGGGCCTGGTTATCCTGCCAGCCGGGCCGCCGCTCGCTGATGGGCGAGAACAGGTACCACGTCAGGCGTTCGCCCACGTCGTGGGTGGTGACCTGCGTACCGAAGCCGCTCATGTGACAGGTGGCGCACGTCGGTGCAGGGAAGTCTTCCACTGTCAGGGTGCCGGGTTCGGCGTCAAGGTTGAAGTCTTCTTTGTTGGTGCCGAGGTCTTCTTTGTTGGTGCTTTTTTCGCCGAAGTTGTTTTCTTTGCAGCGGCTTTCTTTTTGGTCGGTGCAGTTTTCTTCTTGGCAGTCGATCTTTTCACTGCGGGTGCAGACGCCTTCTTGGCAGCGGTTTTGGGAGCTGCAGGAGCTTTTTTTGCCGTTGTTTTTTTTCTGGTCGAAGCAGTTTTCTTTTGAGCGGTCGTCTCCTGCTTTTCGACAGCGTCTTCGGACTTCTTTCGCGCCGTAGTCTTCTTTTTCACGCTTTCCTTCGGTGCCTTATCCGACGCCGAACCGGTACTGCTTTTCTTCGGCATATGCCCTCCCCTTGCTTGGAGATCACTCCCATTTTAAGATTGCGCCTGGCACACGTGTCACTTTATTAAGAAACTTCCCGAATGTCCCGGCAAGTGGCTCTCGTTCACGGCGATTTGCCCTTGCTGGCGATTACCCAGAAAGCGTTCAATACCTGTTTGCCGCCCTGGAGCGTGCCCACTTACGTCCGGCATTGATACCGACCGAAAATCGAACAAACTCCTCTGTATAATTGTCGTAGCTGTCCGATGTCCGTCTTCCGTATTCAAGCACGGCATCGATCAACCCGTTTGCGGTCAAGGGAAAACCTGCGCCGGCTGTCACGGCCCATTCGCGGTCCGCGTTCTCGGGAAGCTGATCAAACCGGAACCCACCGCGAAATCGAATCTTTTCCCAGTATTGTGGAGCCAGAAGGGCGGGAGCAGGAATGTATTCACCGCCCAGCGAGAAACCGTACGCCCTCTGCCGGCCCGCATCCCCCAAAAAACCTTCACCTTGCATTTCATCCCACAAAACCACCTTTATATCGGCGGCAAACAACATCTGTTCGGTATGATTGTAGGCAACGCCGAATGCCAGCGATGGCGGGATCTGCAGTGTGAGATCGTCTCGATCGACGTCCTCCTGCGAGTCTTCGCCCCAGAATATGCCGTCGACAACATCGGCCTCGGTCGGGAAGAAATATTCTCCGGTCAATCCACCTACCAGACGCCAAACCGGGACCTGTATTCCGCCGCGGAATGCATTGCCCCGTGCGCGAACGAAGAGACTGTCGCGGGTTGGGGGAAAGCCGGTTCCTGAGATACCAGACTGAAACGATGTCTGATCGGTGGTGAAATAGAAGCGTTCGTACCCGATTCCCAAGGTCAGATAATCAAGCAGATTGTAACCCCACCCTGCATGGTAAGTGGTAAGTCCGCCGTTTGCCGAATACGCCATCTCGACCCTGTCGGTAATACCCGAAGAAATGCCGGCTACGCTGCGGTATTTCGTCCGCAAATCGGTTCGTGATTCGATTCCAAATCCCAGAGTTCCTGCACTTCCCAGCCAGAACGCGAAAGTGATTTGCTCGGGGATAATCGAGGTGAAGGTAGCACGGCTCGATCCCTGACGAATGTTCAGGAAATCGGATGTCAGAAGCGCGGAAAAGACCGTTTTCTCGATTGAACCCAGATTGGCCGGGTTGGCAAGGAGCACATTGAACTCATTGCGGACCGCCACTGCCGTGCCTCCCATCGATGCTGCCGGACCGGATGCAGCGTTGAGCGACACGCCGAGAGGATACCGGCTGGCAAGAATAGACTGCGACCGAACGGGAAATACAAACGCCATGGTAACCACAGCGAGGGTCGACACTGCAAGCAGCTTGCAGGGTCCTGGCGAAAACTTCGACACTTTGCGGTCATCCCGGTAACGTGCACATTGGGTAAACATCAATCTATTTCCTTTTCGTCTTCTTCAGGTTCAGCGAGGGTTGGAAAGCACTGCGTTTATTTTCAGTTCCATTCCTTCGGAGAGATCCCAGGTTACACTGCCCAAGGTGCTCCGCTTTGAAACGGCATGGAGATACAGGAATGCCTGGCCGGGAAGCTGCTGGTCGATCATCAATCTCTCGAGCGAACGTCCGATATCGATCGTGAACTCCGGAGTGGCACCGGCCGCAAAACGCAGCTCAGACGTCCCGACCAGTTTAAGGGTATCCGAGGAGCCTAATTCTGTGCTACGGATCTGATATCTCACAAGAAAGGAGTCGGTGAACCCAAATTGGCTTGAATCGATTGCCAGATCTATCTCTGCTGCCAGAATGCCCTCAGCGGTGTCTCCATCATCGCTTACCAGTACTGAATCCCAGAAAGGCCGCAGGTCAAGAGTCGTGACCGTATACCGCTCCGCAGCCCACACGCTCACAGGCCTTTCGTCAAGATTTTCTTCTTGTTCGATTACTCCCCACTGACTCACCGAGGAGGATTGGGTCACAGTCCTGATCGTGTCTTCGAACGCATAGTCCAAATCGATCTCCGGGTCTTCGAACTGAACTGTCGCGGTTTCATCCGAGCCGAATGCCGGAATCAGCAGTATATGGTGAGATGGCTGAACGCTTCTTGTCGAATCGACCCCATCGACTTTGAGCACCTCGTCCACTTCCCCAGTGAACTGCAGAGTCGCTATACTATCCAGAAGTTTGAGTTCTCCCTCGCTTTCCCGGACGGCAGTAAACATAACGGTACTTACCAGCGAACCGGTAGTGTCGGTGACAATTGAGTCAAACGGCAGAGACAGGTCTTTTTTTGTTGAGAGGGCATAGACTGCGAAGGTGCGATTGAGCGTATCACCAGTCGTTGTTTGCTGACTCGAGAACATCGATGAAGCTTCGATGGTGAGCTGAGCACGATTCAGGGACAAAAACCCCTCTTCCAGCTCGACAGCTTCGGTGAACCCCACGTATGCCCAAACCGAATGCAAGCCTGATTTCCCGGATCGAAGCTCAGTGGTGAACACTCCCGCGGGTTCCTCACGAGTGGAATCTTTGAAAATTGCCCGCTGAATACTCCCCGCTTTAACCACCGGCACCGTTGCCGAATCAACAACAAGCACCTCATCGGGATTGGTGATTTTCGGATTTTTGTCCCGAAGAATATCGTCACCAAGCGATGTCGATGAATCGAAAAGGTCGGAGCAGGAAACAATCATCCCGGCTGCAATAACCAGTAGATATATCAGTTTATTCAAAGAAAACACCTCGCATTATCAAGTTTTGAGTATCGTACGGATGTCCCTGCATCCCTAGTCAAGGACAATGAAATATAGCATCCACGGCCATTGAAGTCAATGCAACCCGATGGTTCACCAAAGGTTTCCCTTAAAGCGGCGACGAAGATTTGAGCGCCGGTAATCAAACGCGAAAAGAAGAATCGCGAAATCGCATGCATAGGTGCTATATTTCCTCACAAGGGCATAGAGAATGCCGCCGGAATAAAAGAACGTAAGGTTGAGCGAATTCTGTGCCAGAGATTCCGGGACCAGTTCATCGCGGGCAAGCCCTTTGCTTGTTACCTTATCTATAATGAGTCTGTCGCGATTGGAGTCCGACCCCGGATTCGACACGAGCCGCACCCGATGGGGGGGGTTAGATATCACATGGAGTTTCCACCTTACAATGAGCAGGATCTCGACCAGCAAATCCGCGAACAACTGAATCGAATCGGTAACGGATGCGTGCTTCTGGCAAACGAAGCACTTGCTGATCCCAATTTCGCCGTAACCGTGGTTCTGATATGTGTGCACAACAACGAAGGTGCGTACGGGCTGATCCTGAATCGGCCATCGCACATGCCGCTGTCCGAAGAGGTGGTGGCCGATTATCAGACCACGCGCCTCTCGCTGAAAGCGCATCCCATGGCCTTCCTGCGCCCCGCTTTGGCCGATCGC
>JBEPYC010000397.1:0-422 GCA_041641555.1 Chitinivibrionales bacterium
TACAATTGTGAGGGCCGAACCCAGGGGAGATACGAGTGCCACACCGAGGCGCTTCGCTCTCGGAGCGCAACCGTGTGAGCGGGCCTCGCGTCTTCGATCCTATCAAAAAGCAGAAGTTCTACGCTTGTAGCATTTTCAGAAAATATCGAGAAATTCGTTCCTCTTCCGTTCCAGACCGCCCCGAGCGGGAATGGTTTTCCTGGCCAAATCTGATCGCTAATCACATGGTCTCCTCGGGTGTTTAATCATGATGCCGTGAAAACAATCGGGTTTCCAGGCGGTTACCAGAGCACATGTCTCCGGCTCGAACCGAAAGTTTTATGCAAAAATTCTGCCAAGTCTTTCAAAAATTGAGCAAATCAATTCTGGAACAGCTCCTTACAAATATTTATTGGATCTGATCACCCAAAACATCCTCGAAA
>JBEPYC010000397.1:432-4066 GCA_041641555.1 Chitinivibrionales bacterium
GTCTTCCCGGGTATCTCATTCTGGTTTTCAATTGCTTTTGTCGAAAGTGACATCGTCTTCAATCGCGCCCACCAAGAGAGATGGCCTCTCAGAAGTTTCCCATCATGCGTACCCATTCCGCGTCTCTCGGCACTCATTCGCCATTGAGGGAAAGCACCGCAACCTGGAGGGGCACGGTCCCGACATGGAGGAACGGCATCTCCGGTCTGAACGCCTGATCGTTCCCCGGGAAGTGTTGACAGTTGATACACTGTCGGTGCGGTGAGCCTTTGAATGATTGGTTTCCGTCAGCGATCACCCACGCTCTGGAGCATGAGCTCTTCTTTTTTGAAGTGATGGCGAAGGAGGGCAACCAGGTCAGATATGAATGGCGACCAGTTTATGCTGCAGGGGTCAATGTCGGTAAGACAATCGAGTAGTCCTACCAGAATATCGTGATGGGATGACAATTTCGCGATAAGCCCTTTTCCGCATCCAGAAAAGACCTCTTTTTCCTCCTCCAGATGATCACGCATTATCCTTCGAAAGGCCAGAGCATTCTTCTTGATCGCGTCATACGACTGATGTTCATCCAAAAGCTCTTCAAGAAGTTGCAGAACTCGGGCATGTTCATTTTTTATCTGATCCGACGTCACAAAGCTCATGATATCTTTCCCTACTGAAGCAGCGCGTTTGCGGCGTTTCATCTGCATTAGGTATCTACTATTCATTATAGCGCTTAAAATGCGCAAGTTCCACACAAAACTGCGTATTAAGCGATTAAGGCTCGCGAAGGAGACCCATTGCTCAGGACTTGGCACGTACTCTCGGAGAGATTTCCAGACGGAAGGTTAAAATCGGCCGGTACGAAGCATTACCAGCGGGCAGTCTTCATAGACCTGGATACCGGTCTCTTTTAGCCGGCCGTAAGCGCTGGGGTTTTCGGCTCCCGGGGGAAAAATCGCCCGGCGGGGTTTCACCGCGATAAGCTGTTCGAGCAGATCCGTTTGCCGCGCGGCGCCGATATACACTGTTACGGTATCGATTTTTTCCGGAACATCAGTGAGCAGGCGATATCCTTTCTTTCCAAGGATATCGGTTCCGGTCGGGGAAACAGGTATTGCATGATGCCCATTCTCTTCCAACATCACCATCGCCTTGTGGGAATATCGGTCTTCTTTGGGGCTGGCACCAACGACAGCTACATTTTCCATTGCAAGTTGATCCTTGTTCGAAGTACCCATTGAGCAGAGCCTTTATGATACAAGCAAATGAGCAGGCATACTGCAGGGGCAGGATAGGCCAGCACGCTCCCAAAAAATAGTTGCTGGAAGCCCCGGCTCTCGCAAGGTACTTTTTTTGCATTCTTTTCTGTCCCGGCAGGTCCGCCCAGCACACAGGTGGCTTTGAGCCGCCGGTTTTTGACCTTTTTTGCGCCGGACTGTCCGTATGCGTTGGTTTAAGCCTGGAGTCCACCCATGAGTTCGACAACATACGCTTCAATTTCGACAGAATCTATCATCGACACCTTCGACCAGTCGATTCTCATTCTCGACAACCAATTGCGGGTAGCTGCGGCAAACCTTGCTTACTGTGAGCGTTTTTTTACCACCAGAAGCAGCACCGAAGGCCAGACGATTTCCAGCTTGAATGAGGGCATATGGGATATTCCGGGTCTACAGCATCGTCTTTACTCCGTTCTTTCAGAGCACAAGAGTTTTCGCGGATTCGAAATAGAGGTAGACCAACAAGAAAAGGGCAATCGACACATGTCGCTCAGTGCCAAGGTTATCCAAAGCGGCAATGCCGAACCAGAGCACATACTCCTCGCGATTCAGAACTCTCCGGATACAACCAGGTCAGAATCCTCCGAGCTCATCGCAGCACGCCAAGAGAGCCGGAGAGTATCGGCAGAAATGGAGGCGATACTCGGTCGATTCGATGCTACCATGAAAGCGCTGCCAAACGGTTTTATAATCTACGACACGAATGCCAACATTCAGTTCATTAATGACACCGCACGGAGTATTCTTGGCTATGACGATGAGCGGATACGCCGGGCATTTGCTGAGCGTATGGCAGATCTGGACATCACCGGCGCCAATCAGGAACCGCTTCAGGAATCCGACAATCCAGTGACGCGCGCGCTCCGAGGGGAAATCGTCCGGGGTATGGTCGTTCGGATTCACACCGGGAACCGTGCGCTTTGGCTATCCATGAGCACTGCGCCAATACGAGTAGCCGATGAAGCTTTATCGGGGGCCGTCATGAACTTCTCCGATATCACTGAGCTGATCGTGCTACAGCATTCCCTTTCCAAAAGCGAATCCCGTTTCCGAAGTATGTTTGAATTACACCGTGCGGTCATGTTGCTTATTGACCCGGAAACGGGGCAGATCAAGGACGCGAATGAAGCCGCCAAGGATTACTATGGGTATAGCCGTGACCAACTACGCAGCATGACCATACGCCAGGTCAACCAACTTCCTCCAGGTCAAATTCAGGAAAAGATGAAAGCCACCACCGATGCAGAACGCGCTCACCATATCTTCCCTCACCGGCTGGCTAACGGCACGGTCCGCTGGGTCGAAGTCTACTCTTCGCCGATTCTGATCAAAGAGCGCCCGCTTCTATTCTCGATCATTCACGATGTCACGGAACGGAAACATGCGGAAAAGGAACTCCAGCGTCGAACCGAAGAACTCTCCGCACTTAACCAGGAGCTTGAGTCGTTTTCCTACTCGGTCTCCCATGACCTGCGTAGTCCCCTTAACACTATTTCCGGTTTTGCAACCATCCTTCAGGAAGATTATAAGGACCAGCTCGATGACGAAGGCAAGGAATACCTCAGAAGAATAGATGCCGGTGTCCATAAGATGGCTCGGATTATCGATGACATGCTCACACTTTCGCGGGTATCCCAGCACGACATGATTCGTATCGATATGAATCTGAGTGAAAAGGTACGCGGTATTCTCAGTGAGCTGCAGGAGGGATCACCCGGGCGTCGCGTGAATTATTCTATTCAGGAAGAAATCCATGCCTGTGCCGATCCGAACCTCATCAACATCGCCCTCGAAAACCTCCTTCGGAATGCCTGGAAATTTACATCAAAAAAGGAATGTACCTCCATTCGATTCGGCACGATTGCAGTTGACGGAAAAACAGCCTTTTTCGTACAGGATAATGGTGCAGGATTTCCGATGTCTCACGCGAAACGACTTTTTATACCGTTCCAACGACTGCATTCGGAAAAAGAGTTTACCGGTACCGGCATCGGGTTACCAATTGTGGAGCGCGTCGTACGCAGGCATGGAGGAAACATCTGGGGGGAGGGAGAGGAAGGAAAAGGGGCGACGTTTTACTTTACCCTGGATGATTAGTGTGTGATCTGCCCCGACATGGGGAGCACCCATCGAACTTTCCTGGATGCTTTGCCTTTTCAGCAAAGCCTCAGTTCCCGAAAAGATGCTTCTGGAATAAGGAACTCTGTGAATCTCCGTCTCCCTAACAGTTCTCTGGTTCATAATTGAAGACCCACAGATATTCAGGCAACCCGTCCTTACACCATTTCCCCTCGTGCGCGCATCGCATTCGTGCTCATTTCATCGATCTCATCGAGATCATCGCTGGACAGTTCCCAGGACAAGGCCTC
>JBEPYC010000398.1:0-4065 GCA_041641555.1 Chitinivibrionales bacterium
CTGTAACGATGTAGACGCCTCGTGCTCCTGTGAGTCGTTGAGCCATTCGTAGCGGTACCAGGTGCCCACGGTGCTGCCGACGATCGGCCTGTCCGGGGGCAGCTCATACTGCCGGTAGACCGCCTGGTTGGCGTACCGGATTGTCTGGTCATTGTCTATGGCAACCACGGCATCTTCGATCTGGTCAAGAACCCGGGCACGCTCGAGAAGCTCCTGGCCTTTTCTTCGTTCGGTAATATCGACAATCAATGCCAACGCACCGGTTACCTCTTCGTTCATGCCTTTGAGCGGGACATATTTGGACCAGAACGATCGCCCATAGAGTTCCACCTCGTACTCTGCCTCTTTGCCGGTCATAGCATACCGGAAACGCGGCTCGAGCAAATTGCTGACATCGGGAGGAAGAATGGCGCCGGGAACTCGGTCTTCCAGCTCCGAAACTGCGTACCCGGTGGCTTTGAGTAATTCTCCTTCGATAATGCGGAACCTGATAGCAGGATCGACCACGCATACAATACTGTCCGGAAGATTGCGGGCAATCTCACGATAAAGCGTTTCACTCTGTTTCAGCTCGATTTCGGCTTGTTTGCGTTTGGTAATGTCGCGATTCGATGCACGCCTGCCAAGGTACTGGTGGTCTTTGCTTATTACCGGCTGACACGCGTGCTCTATCCATCGTATGCTGCCGTCTTTATGGACAATCCGGAATTCCGTCTCGAATGATTCACCCAATCTGTTTTTTGGCGGGGTTGCAAACCTGCGGTCTTCGTGATAAATCATGGCTTTCAGCAGCCGGGGCCGTCTCATTATTTCGCTTTGAGAATAGCCGGTGACCCGCATGCACGAGGGAGAGACATAGAAAAGTGACCCCCCGGGAGCGATCCAGTACTCCCAGTCGTAGGTGAAATCGGCGACAATCCTGAAGAGTTCCTCCTGGTGAGAAATTTTCCGCTGCTGCCGCGACAGGAAGTAAACGCCGATCACCGAAAACACCGTTACGAACACGATTGTCGTTAAATGGGATTCCCAGATGCTGATTTCGGGATAGATGAACTGTTTAGCAATTTCGAAAAGCGACATGACAACAACTGAAACAACTGCAGTCATCACTAAGGGCAATGTCCGGGAGAGGCGGGTTCCCCTGGGAAGAAAACTGTCGCTGATCTGGGTGAAACCCCGGGTACTCATGGCGCTACCGTTCTCCTGAAAGGTCTCGAGCGAAAAAACCTGTCTGGTTTTTGCAAGGGTGCAATAGTCGTTCCACCGTTTCTTGCCCATACCAGGTTTTCTTTGGTCGATTTCCGGACGATGGTGTCCTGAATTCAGAGTTTTCCGCTTGTCTGGGGTGACACCTGCGGAGGTGGGCTGCGATTCATGGAACGCACCGTTGCCGGGAGGTACCACCTGCACGGGCGCATGCGCGTAAGCGAACGCCGATGGTGGCAGGTCGTGGACGGGCATAGATCCTGCTGAACGTACCTTTCCGGAAGGATACCCCATTTTGGCATCATAATTGTTAGAAATCTAAATGTACGATACCGAAACGTATCCCTCACACGGCAGCGATTCAACGGTTGTCAGCTCTGAGTTGCTGATTCTCATATTCTTCAGAGAGGAGTACAGCATGAATATCACAATCCTGGGAGCAACAGGTCGAACCGGAATGCCTCTCATCGAACAGGCGCTCGCTCAGGGACATCGAGTGAAAGCCTTCGTCCGCAACCCATCGAAACTGACCAAACAACACGGGAGTCTTGAGGTGATTCAAGGTGATGTTCTCGATGCAGCGGCAGTAGAGAAGGCCGTGGAAGGCTGCGATGTCGTTCTGTGTGTGCTGGGACACACCAAAAACTCCCCCGATAACCTTCAGACAAGAGCCATGCAGAATATTACCTTGGCCATGAAACACCACGGGGTTGATCGACTGGTGGATTTGACCGGAGCCGGTGTCCGTGATCCGGAGGATGAACCCAAACTGGTCGATAGACTTATCGGCGGTGCTCTCAAGCTTGTTTCTCCCAAAATCCTTGAAGACGGGATCAATCATGTAAGGGTGATAGAAGAATCCGGCGTTGCATGGACGGTCGTCCGGGCCCCCATGCTTCGTGATGGACCACACACGGGAAATTACCGGGTAGGTTTTGTGGGTAAAAACAGTGGGACTAAGATCAATCGGGCCGATGTGGCCGATTTCATGCTCAAGCAAGCCGCAGAGAAAAAGTACGTAGGGAAAATGCCCATGATCAGCTATTGAGGGGTGCCCCTGTCGTACTTCGATACACGCAGCACCAACGGGAGGGGACGCTTTCCTCCCATAAACCATTTTCTGCTGTTCCTTCCGGTGATATCTGGTTTAATCCCTGAAAGAAAGTTGCGTTACAGCTATGCTCCGACAACGGCACCGCCCTTGTTTGACCGAAGGAAACGTGGGGGCGACTCTTTTTCGGCTTTCCCTGCCAATGATTGCAGTATCGCTTGGGGTCATAGTTTTCAACCTGACCGACACGTACTTCGTTGGCAAACTCGGGGCAATCCCGCTGGCGGCGCTCAGTTTCACCTTCCCGGTCGTTCTTTTTACCGGAAGTATCTCCATGGGACTTGGGGTGGGGACCTCGGTTGCGGTTTCACGGGCTCTCGGGGCCCGGGACCGGGACCAGGCGGCACGGCTGACTACCGAAGCACATATCCTGACGGCTCTGGTATCGGTAGTGATAATGGTGGCGGGCCTGGTGACGGTCGATCCGCTGTTTCGCATGCTTGGGGCAGAACCCGAAGTCCTTCCGATGATTCGGCAATACATGCGAATCTGGTATATCGGTATGCCGCTTATGGTTGTCTCGATGACCTCGACTCAGGTGATTCAGGCAAGTGGGGACACGCGCACTCCGGGTATTCTTATGGTGATCTCGGTTGGGGCGAATATCGTTCTGGATCCCGTGCTGATTTTCGGTCTGGGGCCATTTCCCGCGATGGGAATCACTGGAGCGGCAATTGCCACCGTGGCCGCACGGTCATCTGCGATGATCTTTTCGGTGGTGGTGGTCGCAAGACGGGAACAACTCTTTGCTTTTGGCAAAACACCCTTGTCCGAGATGAAATCCTCATGGGCAACTATCCTCCACGTTGGGCTGCCTGCGACGATTGTCAACATGATGCGTCCAATTTCCATGGGAATTGTCACGCGTCTGGTATCCGAACACGGCATCCTTCCTGTTGCCGGTTTCGGTGTTGCCACGCGGCTGGAAACGTTTGCCCTGATTTTCATTCTGGCCATTTCCATGGTGATCACACCATTTACCGGGCAGAATGCCGGAGCACGCAAGCCCGAGCGAATCCGAACAGGAGTTCGGTATTCGATTGGCTTCTCGATGCTCTGGAGTGCGGTTACACTGGTACTCTTTGCTTTCTTTGCCGATACCCTTGCTTCCGTGTTCAATGAATCCACCGAAGTCATTGGCGTGGCGGCACTCTACCTCACGATCATGGCCCTCAGCTACGGCTTTGAAGGCGCGGTGACCCTGGCCAATGCTTCATTCAATGGCCTCCGGATGCCCTGGACGGCAACTTCCATTGCCGTAATCCGCATGTTTCTGCTCTACGTGCCGATGGCATGGGCGGGAAGCGCTGTATTTGGCCTCAAAGGACTCTTTGCCGGGGCCGCCCTGGGCAACGTCATCTCAGGTGTGATGAGCACCCTCTGGTTTGAAAAAAGGATCGGTCAATTAGTGAGACATCAATCGATCAACCAGTGAGTCTTCAACCAAAAGCGCTTCACAGATTCACCCTCGGCCTCGAGCCTCAGATTATTTCTGTTTTCCGCCCGTCACCGAATGATTGAAGATTGTCCGGTTGTTTGATTGCTTCCCGGATTCCCATATCATCTGGATATATTGAACGGATGTCGACCGGTTCGAAGGCACGTGTCGGACTGGGCTATTTTGGCTCCTATGGTCTCGTATGGCCGCTTTTTGGTTTCTGGCACGGGGGTTGCGTATATCCGTTTTCTACAACCAAGAGAATTGTTTTACTCACAGAAGAAGAAATGGTCGGGATGTATATGAAATG
>JBEPYC010000399.1:0-4061 GCA_041641555.1 Chitinivibrionales bacterium
GATTGGGCTCGATATTTCCCTTGTTCATGGGTAATTCCTTCCTAACAACAAAGGGGTCGAATGCTCTTTTGTTCGCTTCATAGGCCAAAATAATTACCGCCGTCTAACAGTGGGTAATGGTTTCGAGATTGGACAAATACTTTGATAGTCAAGCAGAATTTTGGTTTGGCGATGTAAGATGCTTCACCAGCCCGGCAAAAAAAGCGGCAAGACCCCCAGGTCCCACCGCTTCGGCCAGTTCCCCCCTTTATTCCCCGGCATGTCAGGGCATCGTCAGAACCGTTGACCAAGTTTTGCCGGCCGTCTCGACTCGGAGCAGGTAGGTGCCGGATGAAAGAATACCTGCTTTGAGTGGCAAAGATACATGGGTGCCGAGTGTTTCCCCGGATATGCTCCATCGTGTAATCACCCTGCCGGTTACGTCGTAAAGCACGATCTGGATTTTTCCAGGCTTTGCCACGCGCGGCAGTGTCAACTGCAGTTTTCCATTGACGATCGAGGCCCGGAAAACGTCTTTGCTGGCAAGAGGCGTAGCAGGCACATCAACCGATGTATTGCCTTCGGCAGCTCCGTTTTCATCGGTTACCGTTTCCGCCTGTGGCGTGGCGACTCGAGCCTGTGCGTTTTTTTCCGCCGCTGCTGGTGGTTCAGCCATATCCATCATTGCTTCAGGTGCAAAACGCCACATGTAGTAACAGTTGCTCGCTCCAATCGGTTCGGGCGGATGTGCCGCCAGCCAGTCTTTGACCGACATGTCATAGTGTTCTTCGGAAGCGGGAAAGATGTCATTCGATTCCAATACAGGTACGCCTTCGGTGTCGTATTGCGCGGCGATTTCCACCGGAAGTGCATCTTCTTCAAGAGCTACCAACGCATACGTTTCATCGATAAATCCGAGTGTCGATGCCAGCGAAGTGGGCATGGTCTCTGCCAGGGGAGTGAGGTGTGGCGATGCACCAATGACACAGGCATAAAGATCTCCGTTGGCTACAGTAACTGAACGGGGCGTCTCGGCGAATTCGCCCAGAAGCCTCTCTCCATCGTAAACACTCCAGTTGATTTCTTTGGTAAGCGGGGCGCTTGAGTACAGATGCATCTGGGTAACCGAGCTTGGGCTGCAGTAGGAGTTGGTTTGCGTTCCCCCGAGTACATCGATAGTATGCGACTGTATTCCGTTGCTGACGGTCGCCCGGACTCTCAGCCTGCTGCCGTTTTCATCAATGAACCCACTGAGATCGACACCCGGCCAGTAGGCGTCGGTACTGTTCCATGACGGTGTGCTGGTTGTGGCAAACGATGTGAAACGGCTGACACTGATTGTACTATCCCAAGAAATGGATGGGCTGGATGCGAAATTTGAATACATGCGTGGTCCTGCCGTCAGAATAAGCAGGTGTTTCATTGCGCTGGTTTGGTTTTCAAACATTTCGACCGCGGAAGCCAGCGCAGCTTCGAACTCCTCGAATGCCTTCTGGGTGTCGATCGACCGCTGCGACGAAGATCCACCGGAGGGAGGAGTGACCACCGCCTGGGCGCTCAGTTCGCCGAGATAGTCCATCATCGTGCGGTACTCATCGTCTCCCTTATTACTGAGCTTAAAAGTGATCCGTTCGCCGCCTTGCTTATCGATAACAAGCGCTGCCCGCTGACCGGCCTCATCCAGCTGCCCCAGGAAACTCATGAGCATTTTCGACTGGGTTACAATCTGAAAAGCGTACTTTTCGAGAAATGTGGGATTGTTCCAGCGCCACAGGATCACGAAGTCAGCGGGGATCGAGGCCTGCTTCAGCGCATCCTCTCCGCTCATCGTGGTGATATGACTCATTTCACCTTTGAACCCGGGTGTCGAGAAAGCCCCCGAATAGATAACGGAGCCTCGTGTCTTTCCATAGAGAACCGGGATGATTCGTGAAATCCGTGGCACTTGGCTGCGCCAGCGGGCGTGGGATTCGAACGCATAGTCGGTCCTACTCAGTGCGACACGATTCCTGTTGTCCATGAGTGGCCCAATGAGTTGGGAGGTCTCGATCTTGTAACCTTTGATGCCGCGTCCTTTTTTTATCGAAACTTCGGCATTGCTGGAGAACGCGTGTGGATAATCAATTTTATTTACACCATCATGAGAGAATGCGGGGATCAGGTAGCGAAACCTGACTTTCCTTGTGCCTCCAAACTCCACCGGAAAAATGGAAATATCGTAGTTGTCATCGCGAATCCACTCCAGGAGCACTGGGTCACGTGGGGGAGGAGGGATATCGGAATCTCGCTGCACGACCTCTTCGTACTGCTCCCGGGCGACATCGACCGTCTTGAGTTTCCCCTGAAGAATCTCGCCCTTGTACCAGGTAATCATTCCTGTTACCGTCGATTTGTCGGCGAGATTCAAGTTTCCGACGATCTCCAGCGCATTGGCAAAAGAATCGGGTTCGGTGCCGCCTACTTTGAACACCCACTCCAGCTCGACATCGAGATAGTCTGCATAGACGGTAATATCGTACCGCTCTTGGATTATCTCCGCGGTGCCTTGCCAGGATGTACCTTGTGTTGATTGGCTTCGGAACAACCCGTGCTGAAGTCCAATTGCCTGCAATCCTGCCGGCAAAAGCAATAACGCCGCAAATAGAAGCTTTTTCATGGTGCTTCCCTCCTGAATGTGAGTGGTGCGTGCCCCTCTTTGATCACAGTCGGTCTTGCATGTGGATTGGTTCATTTCGATTCCGGCAGTGAACGGGTATCTCGGCGACCCCGGTGCCGCGTTGGTGAGGGTCATTCTATGCAACTATGCAACGCCTGTGCCGGGTTCTAAATGGCCTTTTGAAGGCATGCGAAGCAGGGATATGTTTCCGCAGGGTCCGAGATGTGAGACCGGGCGTCCGTGTTCTGGTACTGAGCGCGATACCTGGCGTCTCCGCGGAATGCAGCACGTCGTGTTCCGGCAACGCCCTCCCTGCAGTAGTACGTTTTCCCGTTCTAATGGCTCTGAAGGATAGTCCGGGGCGGACCTGTGACCCGAGAGCAGAAGATCATCGCATGATGGAGCTGTGATCTCCGCAATTCATTCCGAATTCAAACGGCCCCGAATCGGGGTCGCTGTCGCGGATCGCTCCTCGCACATCGGTGATCGGGGCCTGGACGGTTGCCAGACCGATCGCGGGGCTGCCCGGGAGAAGTGGACGCACGAGCATACCGTCTATCTCCTGAAGCTCTCCCAGGAGTGGATCGGCAAACATACTGGCGTCGGTTACCCGGCCCTTGTTCGGAAGGGTGTCGACATACTCCAGTATGCCACCATCGAAATCAGGACGGAACCCCATATGGCGTTCACCGAGGTTCTGTCCGGCTTCATTGAACGCAAAGATTGTGTTCTTAACCTTCATATCAAGCTCGCGTTTGCCATACCAGAATGCTCCGCAGGCACGTCCCGCGTAGTTATCGACAAAAAGGCCGCCATTGATCCGAACCACTCCGCTGCCATTATAATTGAATCCTCCACCGGCATCCTGCTGGACGTAGTTACCCGAAAACGTGACATTCTCCATGGTAACCGGCCCGGCTCCATCGATCCAGAGTCCACCGCCCTGCTGGTAGGCCTTGTTATCGGCAAATGTTGTGTTTAGAATTGTCAGGCTTCCGGGGTTGTGAACCCGGGCTGCCCCGCCTTTTCCCCCGTTTCCGTCGGAAAAAACCTCATTCTCGCGGAATACACAGTTCTCTATCGTAATAATATCACCTGGATAGCCCCACAGAAGCATCGCACCACCGACCGAGTTACCGGAACTTCCGGTTACGCGAAGGTGCCGAAGTGTGATTTCGCCCTTGTTCAACGGATCGTTTTTGGGGCCGACTCCGTTGCCCCCGTCGGTGAATATCGCTCCCGATGTATTGGCAGTATTATCGATAAAAACGCAGCTTTCTACGACCATCGGCTGCAGTATGTTATAAATCGCCCCCCCATTGTGGCCTTTATTATTAGCGAATCGACACCGTTTTACGCTTAGAGCAGCGTTCTGGCTCGTTGCAATCGCCCCTCCCGAAAAGCCCCGGTCATTTTCTCCACCGAT
>JBEPYC010000400.1:0-4041 GCA_041641555.1 Chitinivibrionales bacterium
GCCTGTTTGGAGATGCCGTAAAAATCCGTGGGCCGCAGCACCGAGTCCTCGGATATGGAAACGGAGTCGATCCCGCTGCCGTATTCCTTGCTTGATCCAACCAACAGGATTTTCGCTGAAGGACACGCTTGTCGGACTGCATCGAGAAGGCTGACAGTGCCGAGGATATTGGTCTCAAGTGCGCGTCTCGGGGTAGCGTCGGCATCAGGAAGAAAACTCACTGCGGCCAGGTGGTATACTTCGGAAATGTTCCTTTCAGACAGGAATGTGGCTAAAGATGCAGTATCCAGAATGTCTTTCTGGCTGTATTCAATGCCCTGCAGTGGACACGATGCCCACTGATCCACTCCGATAATGTGCTCTCCACGTTTTTGAAGGAGAGCCGCGAGGTGCCTGGCAACAAATCCTCCTGCACCGGTCATCAGAATACTCATGTATTGAATCTCTCAGATGTTAGTGTTCTGGTGAAAAATACTACTCTGGCTTTTTCTCCTGGGGCTTGTGCTTTCTTTCAGGAGCGAGTGGCATGCAGCAAAAACCTCTTTGACCGTGATGTCTTTGAGGCACCTGCGATTGCACCGATGACCGGTAATGACCGAAGAATGGCAGGGGGAACACTTTCCCCCTTTATACATTATTCGCCGCAGAGGAGTATACGGTCCCCAGATTTCAGGATCCGATGGTCCAAAAAGAGCTACCACCGGGCAGCCCATAGCTGCGGCAAGATGCATAACACCAGAATCATTTCCCAGAAAGAGACAGCACGTACTCAGAATGTCAGCGCACTCCGTAACCGTAGGAGATACTGCCGTGCTTCCTTTAAGACTGGGTAACAAGTGCTGCTCGCACGGCCCTAATATCCATAAAGGATTATATCCCTGATGCTGAAGGTCGTGAGCGCACTGAGAAAACCGTTCGAGCGGCCAGTTTTTCCGGGTACTCCCACTTCCTGGATGAATAGCAACTGTTCTTGTTCTCCCCGAACCCCGTCCGTGTGCAGTTGTAAATGGTGCCCAGGAGTTTAATCCGGTACATATACCAGCCAAAGCTAAATGGTATTCCACAATCGGGGTTTTGTCTAAAGGAAATGGTGTCTGATGCAATACTTCGAGGGCTGCGCATTTCCGGAGATTTCCAATAAACGGTGAACGTGCATGGGCAAATACGACTGCATGAGAGAAGTTATCGAGGATTCGGAGGGTTTCGGGTTTGCAACTTTCGGAGAACAGGTATCCCCACCGAGAGGAATCGATATCCCACACGTGTTCAAAGAGTCCAAGCTTTGTGCCCAGTTCTCCATTGCTCTTGTTGCCTAAAAGTGTGAAAGATCGATTAGGGTAGCGGGACCTCAGATATGCTACTACCGGCAGGGTCGTTACGAAGTCGCCCAATGCCCCCGAATGATAGACGAGTATTCCCATCGGCTCAGCTGAGCCCAAGGGTGTTTTTGCCGTCCATAATCACAAGCCCTTTGAAAAAATCTCCGGCGGTGCCGGCCGACTTGAAGGGGCGGGGGCCTTTGCCTATCCCAAGATACAGCCCTGTCTGGTACACGGTTTCTCCGGGGCGTGCGCTTTTGGGCTCAACCCGTACAGCCAGCATATCCAGCCTGCAATTCTTCCAATATGCCGGAGCATTTCGTTCACCGCCAGGGAGGTAAACCAGCCCTTTGGTGCGCCCCCAGACGAACTGGAGCAGAAGCTGATTCTCAACGCTTGCCCAGAACGAGGGGCAGCTGATTTCGCGGTTGCTTTTTTCCTCCGCAACAAAGACTTCACGAAGGGAACCGCTGGTAAAGTGCAGGTTGTTACCGGTCCAGTGGTCGTTGACCAAATATAGAGGAGACAGGTACTGCTCATTGAAGTATACCGGCGCAATGGCTTGTATGCGATCGAGTATGATCAATCCGTCATCGCCCCAACACAGTACTCGGATATCCCGCTTGAGAAGATCCGTGCCTTTTTTGCTCCGGTAGATTATTCTACCGTAGGTATCGAATCCGTCCCGCTGAAATCGGTCTTCGTGAAATTTTACTTCCCACTGCTTTATCGGTTCGGTCAGCGAAGGGATGCCCAGGAGCTGTGCTTTGTAAGCTGCAACGAGCTCGGGAACACTGTGTATGGAAATCGTGACTGTCGGGTGATTACCAATAGCTTTCCACGCAAGGCTTCTGGTCGCCCGGGTGTTCCTTCGGTAGCATACCTGAATGTAGTTAAAAATCCGCCGTGTGTCTACTGCGCTTTCAATCTGGCCGGAAGAATAGATGCGTACGTCTTTTGGGAAGGGGAAAACCGCGAGCATTGCAAGCTCAAACCCAACCTGGCTTTGGAAAAGAAGTTCCCACCCTTCTTTGTACACCGGAAAGCCCAGCACCCATTGGCCTTCTCCTTTGTTGTCTATCGAGGAAAGGCTGTCCATCCACGTGAGCAGTTTTGCGGTCATCCGAAGTGCACGTGGGTCATTGTTCCAGATACCCCAGGCAAAGGCGAAGGGATGGGGAACGAAAACAGGTAAATCCTGTCCACTGGGCTCGAAAAGCATTCCCGTAGGAAGGCAAAAACGAAGAAGAATGTCAAATGTTTGCTGATGGTGCTTACGAATCAGGAACTGCGGCACTTTGTTGCCGGAGAACTCATAGGCAGTCATCGCCAGGACAATCCAGGATGTATAAGAAAGGATGAGCGGATGGAAGAAACCATGGTTCTCGGCAGTCATGTCGGGAAAAAGGGTTTGCGTTCGAACGACCTTGCTTATCGAAGAGCCGAAATACTCGCTATGGTCTGCTCGATCCTGAGTGGATGTAGCGATATTAAGGGCCCATACTCGAAGTGCCGCCTCCCAGTCTGCTGCATTGGGGTGCTCGGGAAGCATGTTCACCGCCCAGGCGAGCACCAGGGCATCCTGAGCGTTCTCCTCGAGCTTGGTATCGATCTGGTAACCTGTGGGTGGCTGCACCCCTATGAATCTATTGGCTTCAAAGGCAAGCACCTCTTTCACGGATTCGAAAAGGTCCGGGGTGATATGCTCCCGGGCGAGGTAACCTGCCATGGTAAGCATTGTTGCCCATAGGCCGCTTCGCCAGTTTTCACCCCAGCGCCGTCGCTCAAGAAAGGCCTCGATGTCCAGAGTTCCCGTTATGTGTGAATCGCATGCCCACTGAATGCCTTTCTGGAGATAAGAGACTGTGCTTTCAGAGCCCTCTGGGATGGTGGAATACTCCAAACGACGGCTATGAGCAAAGGATGCCAGGCAACAAAGAATCTGCAGATGAGGTCTGATAACGTATTCGATTACGGGAGAAGAGGTCTGCACACTTCGCATGTTGAATGCCCGTGGGTCCTCTGAACCGAAAAGGCCGCGTTCATTGTCGATCTCTTTCCAGCTGGCAAGACAGTAGGGCATTGACCGCTCTAAAAGGTCCAGAATCTTTTCGGGATCGAGCTTCTCGCTGAAATGTATCATCTACAAGCTACCCATCGATGCGGTCCATCACGTAAATGCATAGTTCCTTAGGTTCAGCTGCGATCTCGCACTTCTTAATAAACTCTCGAGCCGTGTTGGAGTCATAGAGTACCACAAACCGATCGCCGAAAAAACGGGGCAATCTGTCGCCTCTAAGCCATGCAGAGTGGTTTTCAGCCAGTTTTTTCAGAAATAATTCCTGCGAACCAGCGTATCCGATACCGACGTATGCCATACCTAAATAAGTCCACGGCAAGGTAAATAGATATTCTCAGGGTCCCCAAGAGCGTTCCGGTATTTCAGGCGAATATCAGGTTGAGAAGACTTGGGAAATCAAAAAGAACGGATCATTGCTCAAAAAACCAGATTTGGACCAGGTGTTCCTGGCAGGATACCGGAATGATACAAACTAATAAAAGGTAGGCTCGAAAGAAAGCGAGAGCGCCTTGGGGATGGAAGGTGAGTGCTGGTAATCGCGATGAACTTAGGAGCTAAATGCGTGATCTTCGAAGGAGCGTTCGGTTCCAAAAATGGGGATATGCTCATCGAGACCTTCTTTTTCGATGATTTTTTCGACTG
>JBEPYC010000401.1:0-4037 GCA_041641555.1 Chitinivibrionales bacterium
CAGGAAATTGTCGAGGCTGGTATCGACATACTTGCCGCGCAATTCCGACTTGTCCGAAAACCCGATCGCGTGGACGACGAAATCGATCGTGTCCCAGCGCTCTTTCAGGGTCGCGAACCCTGCGTCGAGCGATTCCATCGAGGAAACATCGCATTCGAAGGTGAAATCGCTGCCAAGCTGCTGGGCGAGCGGCTTGACCCGCTTGCTTCGAGTATTGCAGCTGCCAGGTTTATGAACAAAAACTACCAGGCACTCGGTTCCTGGCCTCTTGTCATAACCGCATATAATCACGGTCTTTACGGCATTCTCAATGCCGTAAAGACCACGGGAAGCACTGACCTTGGCACAATTATAGAACACTACGAGTCACCATCGTTTGGCTTTTCTTCGAGTAACTTTTACAGCTGCTTCGTAGCAGCGGCAAATATTGCCCTGCATGCGGAGAGGTACTTCGACGATATCCAACCGGAAGAACGATACAAAGCCAAATGCATTAAGATTCGTCATCCGGTCGAGCCCTCGGCGATAGCAGCCCATTTTGGTATCTCAGAGGAACAATTCCGCAAACACAATCCGAGCCTTCTCCCGATCGTTTACGAAAACAGTCTGCCTGTTCCTGCAGGCACCTCCGTAAACCTTCCCGCGGATGTGAATTTCTCGGTTGACCGAGCCTCCATCTGGGAACTTCCTTCTCCGGGCATACCGCCAAAGGAGCCAGGCCGGCAGTATCGCATGGTCTCTCCCAACTCGGTTGGGACGGCTGAGCATGGCAAGTACTATCCGGATGGTTTCCCCTGGAACCCCAAAGTTTCGCGCGTTGGCAAGTCCTCTCGCATCATCGTCCCCCGCGGGTCGGAAGAACCAGGTGGTCACCGGTCGTGGTATGAGCCTGCGAAGCGGCTGAATGAGGTTCTGAAGGACCAGGAAAGGCCTCGATCCAGCTCTGCCCGTCTCGTCTCCACACACAAATCCCGGCGTGGAGAGATTTAGAACCTCCGAATATGCTTAAAAAACCGTACGATTTCTATTCACCACCCCGGGTACCACAGGATGAGGTGCACCTGAATAAGACCAAACCGTATTCTTTTCAGCAGGCCTTCAATTCTGCTCCTGCACATTTCGTATTAAGATAGCAAAGCTCAACTTCAGCAAGGAGGATAAATATGGTGAATACCAATTCGTCGCTTGCCATAATCGAAGCTGATGTAATGGCGGAGGGATCGGGAGCCAGGGTCAAGAGATTGTTCCCCACACGGTCTACGGGGCCGCAAGACCCCTTTGTACTTCTCGATGAATTCTTTGTCGATCCTTCTGCAGGATTTCCTGAACATCCGCACGGTGGTTTTGAAGCTCTTACAATCATGCTGGAAGGAAAAATGCGCCATGAAGACAGCACAGGGTCTGGTATGGAAATCGGGCCCGGCGACGTGCAACGTTTTACTGCCGGCAAAGGCATCGTGCATTCGGAGGTCCCTGGAAGTAACGATCAGGTCCATGGCTTCCAATTGTGGATCAACCTTCCCGAGCGACTGAAGAAGGTTGATCCAACCTATCAAGTTGTAAAAGAAAACGAATTTCCCGTCCAACAGATCCCCAAAGGTAGAACACGGCGTATCGCAGGTCCGGGGTCACCAGTCGGACTCCATACTCCGGTTGAAATCTCCGACGTACGGCTCGATCACGGAGCCGAGCATCAGGTAATAGTTCCGCAGAACTATAGAGGTGTTCTCTATGTGTATGAGGGAATTCTAAAGCACAGCAACGTACGCGTCGAAGCAGGTTCGGGTATTCTTATCGAACCCGAGACTCCCCTTTCGATTCGAGCGGAGTCAAAACTGAAATTCCTGGCAATCAGTGGAACTCCGCTACGGCAACCGATTCGACTTCGCGGATCATTTGTAGAATGATGATCTGGTGGCTTAATCACAGCACCTGAAAGAGACCTGTGCCGGACCATTATGTATCTCTCAGATTACAATTGGTCCGAGCACAGAATTCATTTCATATCGTTTGTTCCGAAGGCAGGAGCAAGCATCTCCCTTGCCTTTTAATTTACAAATTATCCCCCATCTCTGACCGTCCGATAGTCATGACATTCTTTCGTTGGGACTCGTTCCAGACAACGACAATGGATGTATCTGCCAGTCTGTCGCTCTCGCGATCAAACGTAAGTTCAGCTCGTGCGTCCTCCCTCGTTCCCATTAAAACCGTCTCTCGAGGTTGTTTTGCGTAAACCCCGGTGGTCTCGATCGGAATGTCAGAAGGAGGCTGGGCCGAGGAACGTATCGCAAGACCCGACACCAGCGCAGTTGCTATCGTAGCTGTTACCAGTACGATTTGCTTCATGGTGTCCTCCCTTCTGCATTGTTGCCTCTTACACGTTCCCCCCCTCCTTACAGCATTGGAGAACGTGCATCTGTTTACGCATCATGAAAGTGCAAATGCCGCGCCATCCAAGATCCACCGGCAGCAAATCCTCACTGGCACATTCTTTGATGTATTGTAGCTTCGGCTGTTTCGCACGAACAGGATAGGTGTACGCTTAAACGTTTACAAAGGAGGACGCACCGATGAGTAACCATGTCTACAAGAAGATCGAATTGACCGGTTCATCAAAAGTGGGCGTCGAAGATGCAGTTACCACAGCGCTCCATCGGGCTTCGAAGTCGGTCAGAAACATGAGATGGTTTGAGCTTACCGAACTCAGGGGTACAGTAGTGGATGATAAGGTGGATTACTGGCAGGTTTCTTTGAAAGTGGGATTTGATGTAGAAGAATGATTTTCTCAGTTTCGAATAAAGAAATCGAATATGAAGCTCCGTCGGAATCGGGGCTTTTTCGTTTCCGCGAAGGAGTTTCTCCGGAACGAGACCAGTCCATTATCCGTTGGCCAGCAGTGCGGTGCGGAGATGGTGAATCTGGTGATAGTAAGAATTGCATTCGGACTCACGCCCCCGGACAACGCGCTCGTTCTTAAGGATTCCTTTGGTCTCAGTGACCACGGTACACTGAGCTTCTTGCCCCATCTTTTCGTAGTAGATTACCACCCAGTCATGTGTCTTACCCAGCTCGTGAGCTCGAGCAGTGTTTGAGTATACTGCCGTGAAAAACCACTCTTGGACATAGCTATGGTAGATAGGCAACCACGCAGCTTTCTGTGGATTGAATCTTCGCGGCGCAATTTTTCGAAGCTTTCCACGGGAAGATTTGGAACGATACTCACGATCCACTGAGAGAAGAAGACCCACTGATGGTTGTGGCGTTTTACCCTGGTGCTGTCTCACAATTTGCGAACGCTCGCGCGCACGTGCTAATCGCGCCCGATACCGAGCATTTCGGTTGAGAATTGCTGTAACCGCATCACGTATCCCTTCGATACGCCGATGACCAATTCCGACTACAGAGGAAAGATGCCCTTCATGTGCCGCCATTTCGAGGGCTTCCAGGGAATCTATTCCCATATTGTGGTGTATGCGATGAGCCAGTTCTTTGCCGATCCCCGGCACCGAGGTAAGAAGTTCCTCCGAAGACAGCTCTCCCTGGAGACGTTCAAGCAGGCGGACACGCCCGGTATGCACTAATTCACTGATCGAGGCGGCAATACTCTTTCCCACGTTCGGGAGGGCCTCGAGCTCTTTTAACTCGGAGGAAAGAACTACACTGGATATCTTCCTGGTAGACAGCTGCACAGTCCGAGCCGCCGATCGATATGCCCGGACCCGAAAGACATTGGTTCCTTCCGTATCCTGCGCCTGCAACAGATCAGCAATCCTTTCCAGGACATCAGCAATCTCTTCGTTTGTGGGCGTAAATCGATTCATGGTTCTTTCTGGGAGAAAGTTAAAGTTCAAGAAGCACAAGAGCTTTCCACCGCCCGGCGGTAAACCCCACATGCAATCCTTCGAAGTGAACTCCTCTTACATCGTCTTTCAAGGAATGGATAAGATCTTTCACCGCCTCATGTCCGAAACAAGCATCCAGAAGGTGTTCCCCGTTCTCCTCGTCTATGCGCACGAGGGTGCAGCGTACTATTATCC
>JBEPYC010000402.1:0-3999 GCA_041641555.1 Chitinivibrionales bacterium
GAAGCCTTTTCCCTCGGTAATACCGGGCATGCCGTACGTGTATCGTTTCTTTCGGTATCTGCCTGGTGGTTTCTTTTTTCTATTCCCCTTGTTCTGTTCGTTCCCGAGCCTGCAACTCAGCATCGTATAGGCATTCTCAAGGCATCCGCACGTATTCTTCCCGAGCTTCGCCGGACATTGCGCTCGATTCGCTCTCACTCGGGACTCCTCACGTTTCTGGTCGCCTACTGGCTCTATATCGACGGAGTACATACGTTCATACGGATGGCCGCGGATCTGGGCAAATCTATCGGTCTTGAAAATGCGGTCCTGATGCGGGCTCTTTTACTGGTGCAGCTTGCAGCTTTTCCTGCCGCGCTCCTGTTCGGCAATCTGTCCAAACGAATTGGCGAGAAACGTAGTATTCTGATCGGCATTGGTATCTACGTGTTTATCACCACAGCGGCACCACTGACCGTCTCCGGACCTGTGGCATTTACCTTCTTTGCAATACTCAGCGCCGTGCCTCAGGGGTGCCTTCAGGCGCTGAGCCGCTCCTACTTTGCCCGTCTCATTCCTGTCGACCGGGCCGCCGAATACTTCGGGTTTTATAACCTGATGGGCAAATTTGCCGTTTTTTTCGGTCCTCTGATGATAGCAGTGGTCGTCATGGTCTCGAAGCAGATTGGAGTGGATCCGCTTGTGTCTTCACGTATCGGATTCGCGTCGACATCGCTGCTGTTCATCCTGGGTGGGATCGTCTTATTCTTTGTCAAATCCGAACAGAACCCACCAACAGCAAGAAAGGTTGCAGATGGCTCGACAGAAAGGTGATACCGAAACGAATTACGAAATACGCTCCTACGATGCCACGGTACCAGTCGAAACCTACCGACGCTTCCCCAAAGCACCACTCTGTATCGTGCTGGACAACGTACGAAGCGCTTTCAATGTGGGGTCTATTTTCCGGCTCTGCGATGCGCTGCGGGTGGAGGAACTCCTGCTCTGCGGTTACACAGCATTCCCTCCGCACATCAAGCTCGACAAAACATCCCTGGGAACAACCGAGTATGTTCCCTGGAAACACTTCGAAACGACCATGAATGCCCTCGATTATTTGCAGGAGAAGAAAACGGAGATCTGGGCTGCGGAAACTACCTCGGCGTCGGTCGCCTTCGATGAGCTGGAATTCCCACCTTCTCTGGCGCTGGTTTTTGGTAACGAAGTGACCGGAATTGAACGCGCGGTAATCGATCGCTGCGAGAAGGTTGTGGAAATCCCTCTGTTTGGATTCAAGAACTCAGTAAACGTGGCCAATGCCTGTTCTATCATGGCCTATACGGTCTGCCGCAGGATTGCATCTTTGGAACCTGTGCATCATTTGCGTGGCTGATTAACGGCACCAGTCGTGCCCGCCAATAGAAAAAGGTCTTTCTGCATAACTCACAGAAAGACCATATTCTCAAACGGCAAGGAAAGATCGTTTGATTTTCTATGCCGTACCGTAAAATTGCCCGTATTCCGGCTGACGTCTCATGCTGAGGGCATGGTAACGAACAGGCCGAACATATCGATCCCGGTCCATATTCCACGGACCGAGGCAGGTTGAAGAGTCAGAACGGTTATCGTCTGCTGCTTACACGCTTTTCGTCGCGGACTCTTTTGCGACGAGCAGCATTGAGCTTTCGTTTTTTCTCCTCGCTGGGCTTTTCAAAATGACGGTACTTTTTGATGTCTGACAGGATTCCGGCCCGCTCACATGCCTTTGTAAAACGTCGAAGCGCCTTTTCAATGGCCTCACCCTCGCGCACCTCAATACCATTCATGAGCTGATCACCCTTCCTAAGCTGACGGGCATATACCCGTTATGAGTTAATATGGTCAGGGGAAAAACTACCCCCAGGTTATTGCTTACACTTTAGATGCACATTATCTAATTTTGTGCAATTCCCTTAAAATACAAGATTCGCGCCGCAGGATCAAACTTCCGTGCAATATAGTTTTCCGGCCTAAATACTTTGCACGATCCCGTAGGGGTAATGTACACTAAGTGTATGTCAGAAAACGGATTGCGCACGTGAACATCGTTCTCGTGAATTCAGAACATCCTTCGGCAAGTGGTTTGGATCACGGGGGCATAGCCACGTACACCTACTGCATGGCGAATGCATTGGCTTGTGCCGGTCACACCGTGCATGTCGTGGCTCGTGAAGGAACCGTACCGGACGCTCTGCGCGAAGGGGTCATATTCCACACCTTCGCCCGACAGCCTGTTTCTGGTTTCCAAAACCTGTTCTCTTCGGTTATCGGTAACCAGATTCTCTTCGAACAAGGTTTTTCAAAAGGAGCACATGCATTGGTCATGCGCCTTCATCAGAAGCAGCCTGTGGATATCGTCGAAATTCCGGAATACAATGGACTTGGTTACAATTTCAGAAAGCCTCGGCCTTTTCCGCTGGTGGTTCATCTGCATACCCCTACCCGGCTGGTTGATCAATTCAACGAAAATCCCGCCAACCGGCAACGAAAACGATGGTACCGCTACGAAGAGTCCTCTCTGGCTCGAGCAGACAAAGTGGTCAGCCCCAGCGCGGGTCTTCTGGATACTATGAAAAACTATATGGATATGCCATATGAAACGGCCGTTATACGACACGGTATGCCAACCGAGGTTTTCGATGCGGTGCGACTGGTCTCCCCAGATACCGAAAAAATTCACATTCTGTTCTCCGGACGTCTCGAACGACGCAAGGGTGCGGAAATTCTCAGAGAAACTGTAAGGGACATCCTCGCCGCTGACGATCGGATCCATATCACTGTCGCCGGCGAGACGAATCTCGGCGAATCACACGAATACCGGACCGCCATAGAGCGAAGCCTGGACAATCACATGCGCTCCCGGCTCTGGTTTCTGGGTCCTGTCGACAGCTCACGCTTACCGGCCCTCTACAAACAATCCGATATATTTCTCTTTCCCTCGCTCTTCGAGAATGCGCCTTTTGCATTATTCGAGGCAATGGCAGCAGGACTTCCCGTGGTGGCCTGCGATGTTTCCGGGGTAAATGAAATAGTCGTTCACAATACAACCGGCCTGATCTCTTCTCCGGAGACTCCGGCTTTGTTCACCAAGAATGTCCTCAAACTTGTCAAAAACAAAAATCTCCGGACCGAGATGGGTGAAGCCGGAAAGAGGCACTTGAAAGAAAATTTTTCTCCACGCAAGGCGGTCGAATCCACTGTTGCACTTTACACTTCAGTCATCGAATCGTTCTCGAGACAGTAGCTTTCCCGCCGGGTGAATCAAACATATGAAAATTCTCTATATTTCAAATGAATATCCGCCACAAACCGGTAACGGAGGCATCGGTACCTACACGTTTCATATGGCAGCGGAAATGGCCAGACGCGGACATCGTACTCATGTAATCTGCCGCTCTGTTTCCGGTAATGCCGAGGACTTTCGTGAAGGCACACTTACGGTACATCGGACCCCCGCCGGGACCTACCCGCTCCCCTCCTCTCGAATGTGGTACCCTGTGCGCGCACTGAGTTACCGGGCTATTCCTCACTTCCTCGATCGGCTGGCATGGGCATCGCAGGTTCGGAAACGGATCGATTCCCTGGGAATAGCTTTTGACATCGTTGAATCCCCCGAATGTGGTGCTGAAGGTTACTTCGTGCAGGCGGCTCAGTCCGTAACACATATCGTTCGGTTGCATACCCCCTGGACGATGGTCAAAGGTCTTGACAACATACAGGAAAGCCGGTTAGATACAAGGCTGATTGGCGCCGTTGAGCGATCCACGGCGCGGCATGCGACACTGGTGACAGCTCCCTCAGAAGCCATGGCCCAGCGCCTGAAGAGCACCTGGCGTCTCCGGACCACCCCGACGATCGTTCCAAACCCGCTTCCGCATGCGCAGTTTGCACAAGCCTCCGGCGATCACTGGGCGTTTATCGGGAGAGTGGAGTACCGAAAAGGAGTTCACGTTCTGCTCGATGCCTACGAAAAGGCGCTTT
>JBEPYC010000403.1:0-3999 GCA_041641555.1 Chitinivibrionales bacterium
CGTCTCTTCAAAAACTTCACACAACAGAAACACGGTACCGGCGCTAATACCTCCTACTCGTTCTCGTTTCAGGACAGCGTGCCTGGTGATGCCCGGTATGTTGCCAGTTCCAGATCCCGGCGTCGCCGGCCACAAGATGCCCTCTTAGATACCATCAAGAGCGATGCAACCTTGCTGGGGACCACCGGTTCGGTAGACTACGTAATGATTACATCACAGGAAATGCGTGCGGCACTGCAGCCCCTAGCCGATTTCCACCGCAGTCGCGGCATGAATGTTGCACTGGTCAACGTGGAGGACGTTTACAACAGATATTCCTATGGCATTCGCAACCCGGAGAGTATCCGTTCCTTTCTGAGACACCTCTATGCCCGACAATCGGGCACACCCCCTCGCTATGTCCTCTTAGGTGGCGACACATCGCACGATCTGGACAAAAAATCCCACGGCCGTAACATCGTACCCACCACGTTGTCACACGCACCTGGATGGGGCCCCTGTTCGGACGATGGCTATTTTGGGCTGGTCAATGGTAACGACAACCTTACCGACCTTTTCATCGGACGATTTCCGGCGCAGACGCCCGATCACATGCAAACGATGGTGGCCAAGACAATCAACTACCACATACGGCGCGAAAATGGCTACTGGCGCGATAACCTGCTTCTTATCGGCGGGCTTGAGCAGGAATTCACCGATTTCAACGACGCCTTGATCGGTCAGGTAATCGGACCTCGCATGAATGTCATCCGAATCGATGCCCAACCTGGTTCTCCGTTTTACGTAACCGGGTATACCGGCACCCAACAACTTGCCGGCCACATAAACAGTGGCGTGAACATGATCAATTTCTGCGGTCACGGCGGGGGAAATGTCTGGTGGGACAGCAAACTCTTCTCATTTACTGATCTTCACCTGCTTCACAACGATCAGTGGGGATCCGCCGGCCGATTACCCCACGTTTTCAGTTTCACCTGCCTAACCGGTTTCTTTGAGAGTACTGCCTATGCATCCCTTGGCGAAGAATTCCTTCGTCACTCCTCGGCTGGAGCCGTCTCTTTTTACGGTGCATCAGCTTACACCTCCCGAAGCGGGAATTTCCTGATGAATCGGATACTCATGCAGGATGCGGTACACGACTCTCTGGAGAGCCTCGGTGAGCTTCTCTGGCATTGCGAAATGAAAACCCTTGCGGCTGACAAAGGACGGTGGTTACCCCTGGTACGTCAGTACAATCTCCTGGGCGATCCTGCACTTCCCAGCCGACTGCCTTCACGGAATCTTTCTGTTCGCCTTGAAGAAAATGCTCTGACCGCAACCGACACCCTTACACTCACGGGATCAAGTGGGCAGGTCACAAACGGTAGAGCAAAAATACGGGTACAGGCAGATGGCAAAAACATCGCAGAATCGATCGTCGATGTCCTCAACCATTCCTTTTCCGCTTCGTTTCCTCTCAAAAACTCATTCGCAACAACCGACGGTATGGTTCGAGCATATGCGTGGAATGATTCGGCTGAAGCCCACGGATGGGAATGGTTCTCCAAGAACGAACTTCTGATCAGCGATGTCAATCTTACCCCTGTCAAGCCGGCACCCGGGGATACCGCGCAGGTAGAATGTTACATTGCCACCCCCTCCGATGAACCAGTCCCCCCAATCCGCCTTCTTCATGCACTTGCTTCTTCACGCGAGAAGGCAGTCGACTTTTCGGTTCATCCCGACATCTCGCTGGCTCTGGATTCCAGTGGACGCTGGAGGAGCTCAAAGCCTCTGGTGATTCCAACGAATCCGGCACCAGACGATGCGCTGCATCTTAAATTCCGCTCAATCGGTACCTATGGCGAATCAAAAACCTATGTCTTCCCCCTCCAGGGTAAACCAGACCTTCAGTTCACCGATTCCACACCACAGATTTTCTGGCGGAATGATTCACTTACAATCGGACTGGAAATCCACAACGCAGGCAATAAATCAGCCGAAAGCTTTGACATTCATCTTACGGTTACAGACAGCAGCGGGACGGAGACATTCCATGCATTCGACAGCCAAACCTTGTCAGCGGGGGAAACAGTCTCGTTCACCAGCCGCCTCCCCGACCTTCATGGCCTGCTCAGCATAGAATGCAATCTGGACCCTGAAGCGGCTCTGGAGGAGTCCCGCAGTGACAACAACACGGCCACCACAAAAATGTATCTCTCCTACGCGGATCTGAGCATTCCAGAGGACACTCTTTTTTCATTCGACAGTGGTCTCTCCGTCTGTCCTTCGAAAAAACTCAATCGGGAATATCGCGTTTTTCTTTTCCCGCACAGCGTTGGCGACACCGCGCCGCTTCCAACAGAGTCAAGATGGATCGGTATAACTGGTGACTCACTGTTTGCCTACCATATAACCTCCCGGCCGGCCCTGAAACCCTCCGATTCCCTCACCTGGGCATTTCATCTCGATTCTGCCGGCCTTAAAGGATTGTCAAAAACATCAGCTCCCACGGGGGGGAAGGTTGCTTGCATGCGCTACGATTCGCTCGATGATGCGTGGCGATACTATCGGTCGCATATCTCATCGGAGAACCGGCTTGTCATGAAGACTGCTTTGCCGGGGCCTTTCGCACCGGCCTACCTGGCCGATGGCCGACCACCTGTCATTGACCTCTCCGTGGCAGGAAGGTCCGTTGATCGGCTCGATTACGCGGCAAAGAATCACCCGTTCGATATTTTCATCACCGACCCCTCTACAATCGATACCCGGTCAGTCCGGGCGCACCTCAATGGCGCGCGTCTTACCCAAGAGCAGATCTCTAGTGTCGAATACGAAGAGAAAGGAACCCAGGCACGGCTGACAGCCTACCCTCCCAAGCGAAACAGGATCGATTCTTTGAGCATCTATGCTTCGGACATGGCGGGAAACGATACCACAGCCGTTTTTGCTTACCTGCCCGGCGAAGACCTTTCCATCAGGTTCCTGGCTTGTCACCCGAACCCCTTCACAGCTCACCAGAATTCGACAGGAGAGACGATTCGAACTATTCGAATCGCGTTTCTTCTTACCGACGTTGCCAACTCGGTAACCCTCACACTGTATACCATCAGCGGGAAAAAAGTACGCGTCTGGTCGTTTAACGACCTCATAGGGTACCAGGAAATACCCTGGAACGGCAAATCCCAGAATGGTTACCGTATTGCAAACGGCACCTACTACCTCAAACTGGTAGCCAGGAACGATCGCAAGACGGTAAAGAAAATTGTCAAGATCGCCAAATTAGAGGGATATTAGGGGGAGCTCGAAGAGCCCCCTGCTCAAAGAAGCTTGAGAGCACTCCCGCAGTGCATGCCGGATTTAACGCCCGCGGCTTTTGCCGCTTCGTTGGGTTCGCGAATCTCGCCGGCAAGAAGGTCATCCAGAGTCACGATGGGGCCACCGTTCGGTCCTGCAACTTTGGCCGCAGCGTATTTGAATTTATCGAGTGCTTTAACATCGAAGGCGCCACACCCGACCATCCCCTGCTCGGTCTTCGCAAAAACCAGATTAACTCCGTTCAACGGCACGACATAGCCTTCGGCCTTCTTTCCCCCAAGATCGATATGCTTCATTATCATGTTCTGCCTACCTATACATTTCTTGCGGTTTCAATTCCTGGTATTCACCGGTGTAGTTTAGGCATCGTCGAACATCCATGCACAGATCACACTTGCTGACATATCCATCACCCCGAAATTGAAAGCCATGTTTCTTTGCAGCCATTTGTGCCAGCCCAAACGGGCCTTGCTTATGGAGCATAAAGAAAACGGGCGAACTTCGAGATGTCTTTTGCACGTGCATGTTATCGATAGCTCCCGAGACAATGCCGGCACATAATCCAGTGAATACATTCCCATATGGATCAATATGAAAATGGCTTGTGCTCATCAGCTCTGCACGGCATTGCATGTTTTCGAACACTTCGGCCGGACGTTTCGAGTAGCAATCACGCAATTCTTGCACGGCCCGTCCTGAAGG
>JBEPYC010000404.1:0-3997 GCA_041641555.1 Chitinivibrionales bacterium
AGTGGGATGGATCGATGTGCCTTTCTTCACGCATCTGATGTCGATCCTTCGCTGCTTCTGGAGGAAGACGGGCAGGAGCCTATCGATGAACTTCGGCGGACAAAGCGGCAACGAGTGCCCCGCGTTCCCATCGAAAAAGTCATACAGATCGGACAGCCGGTACTCGTGCAGGTGGCAAAAGAGCCGATCGGGACCAAAGGACCGAAGGTAACCACGCAGCTTTCCATCGCCGGACGGTTTTTGGTGCTGGTTCCTGACACGGATTTCATCGGCGTGTCCAAGCGTACGAGTGACACCAAAACCCGACGCAAGCTCAAGCGCCTGATTTCGCAGATCAAGCCGCCGGGGATCGGGTTTATCGTGCGAACAATTGGACTCGATGTTTCGGAAACGGAATTTGTTTCAGAAATTCATTCTTTGATCGATGCCTGGCGCAAAATTCAGGAACGCGCGCTGGAAGGGCGCGGGACATCGCTTCTTCATACGGAACTGGGGATAACCACGCGTGTTATCCGTGATCTTCTCTCCGAAGAGGTCCAGGAGGTCGTGGTTGATTCCAAAGAGGATCTGGAGAGTATCAGACTTTACCTCGAAGTTGTTTCGCCACATATGCTCTCGCGGATTCGGTTTTATCAGGAGAGTTCGCCACTGTTTGATCGATACAATGTCGAACGCGATCTCGAGTTGTCGCTCAAGCGCAAGGTATGGCTCAAAAGCGGAGGGTACATAACGCTGGATCATGCCGAAGCGCTTCTGGCTATCGATGTGAACACGGGTAGAAATGTTGGTAAGAAGGACCTTGAACAAACGCTTCTTCAGACAAATCTGGAAGCAGCCACGGAAATCGGGCGTCAGCTCCGTCTTCGTGATATAGGTGGAATTATCGTAGTCGACTTTATCGACATGGTTCCCCCTGAAAACAGACGCAAAGTCGAAGCTCAGATGCGAACGGTTCTTGAGAAGGACACCACGGCTACCTCGATAACCGGGCTTTCAAAATTCGGTCTCCTGGAGATTACCCGAAAACGAGTTCGGCCGGAGTTGCAGGAGCTATACACGGATATTTGTCACACCTGTAATGGCTTGGGATGGGTTTTCTCTCCGGCCACGGTTGCGGCGCGTTTAGACCGTTGGCTCCAGAGGGCTGCCGGCGCAAAGCAGCTGCCCAAGGAAGTCTCCATGGCGGTGCATCCTGCTGTCTTTGAGTATCTCAGCAAGGAAAACCGTCGTTTGATCGCTCAGATCGAAACCCAACAGAGTATTAAGGTCGAGGTGCTCAGCGATGAAAGCCTTGATCAGGATGAGTTTATTGCTTACGCGAAAGGGGAGTCTACCCCGATTGTGTTGAAGGGTTGAGTGGGTTGATTGTGCTCACTGAACCAGGCATTATAGAAGCAAATTAGAAGCTGTTGGGTATATGCCTTGACTGTGGTTTCGGCAAAATCCATTTTTCGAGATTGCTCAAATGCTGGAGACCTGAATTTTCTCGGTGTGAAAGGATCGATTCTCCATGGCCAATGTTAAGAAAAAGAGAAAAGCGAAGATTAACCGTCACAAACGGAAGAAACGCAGACGTCTGAATCGTCACAAGAAGAAGAACGTCTAAAGAAAACATGTGCGAGGGGATTCGGAATCGAATTCTCCGTAAGAACGAAATGGCCCGATTGGGCTCCTCCAGCGAATGCATCTGGAGTGATGATCGGAAAACCAACAGGAGTATGGGTGGGATTTGTTCTCACCCATTTCTTGTTTTCGTTGACATTATCCACGACCGGACGGGTTAGCGGCAGGCTCGGTCGGCTCTTTCGCATTGTTTGCACCCATGGTGACGGTAACCGGTATAGTATCAGAAGTCACGTTCCGGAATGAAGACAATGGGTTTTCCGTGCTGCGATTTCGGCCCGAAGGGGACGACTCCACCGTAATCTGCGTCGGCCCCATGCCGACCCTTGAGCCAGGAGAGTCGGCGATTGTTCGGGGGCAATGGAACCAACATCCCCGCTACGGCAGACAGCTTACCGTCGAATCCTACGAAATCTCACGTCCGGCCACAAAAGAGGCCATTCTTGCCTTCCTCAGCTCCGGGCTCATCACGAATATCGGGGGTGCTCGCGCTCAGAGAATCGTCGATCATTTCGGGCTGGGCACCCTGGATGTACTCGACAAGGCCCCTGCCCGTCTTCTTGAAATCGAAGGAATCGGGAAAAAGACCTACTCAAAAATTATCGATGCCTGGGAGCGGCAGCGTTCCATTCGTCGCCTGATGATGTTCCTGCAGGATTTTGGCGTCTCTGTAGGTATGGCTGCTAAGATCTATAAAACATACGGTTCCAAAGCACAGGAAGTAATATCTCGAAACCCCTATGAGCTGATCAGCGACATCTGGGGAGTAGGATTCAAGCGAGCCGATACGATCGCTCAGCGACTGGGGTTTGAACGTGATTCTTTCCGCAGACTTCGGGCCGGTATCATTTTCACTCTCCAGGAAGCTCAATCCGATGGTCATTTGTTTCTGCCTCGGCAGGAACTGGTAGAGAAAGCCTCACAGATTCTCGAAGTAGATCTGGAAAAGGTCACGTTTTCCCTCGATCACCTGGTCGACAGTCGAGACCTCCGAAAAGACAGCGATGACATCTACCTCCCTCTGTCATATGCCACCGAAGTGTCTGCAGCGAAACTGCTGGCATCTCGACTGGGAAAGCCCCCCGAAACGCGGGATGCGTTTTCCAAAGAGTACGTTCAGGGCTGGTTGAAAAACTATGAACGGCGGACCGGGTGGAGAGGAGATCCCAGGCAGGTCGAAGCGGTGTGTACGTCTCTGCGCACAAATACGTTTCTTTTGACTGGCGGACCGGGTACGGGAAAGACCAGTACGCTCCAGGTAATCGTTTCCTTTTTCCGGGAGCATCATCTTACCGTGGCACTTGCTGCCCCCACCGGAAGGGCTGCTCAAAGGATGGGTAGTATCGCCGGATTGAAAGCTCTGACTATTCATCGCCTTCTTGAATACAAGTTGGGCAAAGACGGCTTCTTCTTTATCCGCAACTCCCAAAATCCGATCGAAGCCGGAGTGGTCATTGTCGATGAGGTCTCTATGATGGATGCCTTTCTGATTCGATCGCTTCTCGCTGCGATTTCCTCAGATACCCGGCTGGTACTGGTGGGAGACAACCACCAGCTGCCTTCGGTGGGCCCCGGTAACGTGCTTTCCGATCTGATTTCCTCCCAGAGAATTCCCCATGTACATCTGAAGACAATATTCCGCCAGGCTGCTCAGAGCACCATTGTTCTTGCAGCACATGAAATAATCGGCGGCTCAACCCCGCATCTGGCTAATGCGAAGAGTGATTCCTGTTTTTTTCTATCGGAAAAAGACCCTGATCACTGCCTGCAGACCGTGGTCGAGATGGTAACGAAACGACTTCCGGCCGCATACGGCCTGGATTCGGTAAATGATATCCAGGTATTGTCACCGATGCATAAAGGTGTTTTAGGGACCAGGAGCATCAATCGGGCACTTCAGTGTGTCCTGAACAAAAGTGATCGAAAATTGACCCGCGGCGAGAATGTTTTCGCTGTTGGTGACAAAGTCATGCAGATTCGCAACAACTACGACCTTGAAGTTTACAACGGAGATATCGGAAGAATCTCCGCTATTGGGGAGCACTCCAATCTTGTGGTCAACTACGACGGGACCGAGGTCTCGTACGAAGCGCAAAATCTCGATGAACTTGTCCACGCGTATTGCATAAGCATACACAAGAGTCAAGGTAGTGAGTTCAAGGCGGTCATTATTCCCCTGGTGAATCAGCATTTCGTGATGCTTCAGCGTACCCTCGTGTATACCGCACTTACCAGAGCCCGCGAGCTATGTATCTTTATCGGAATGCCTTCCGCCCTGTCTATGGCCGTAAGAAACAACAATGCGTTGAGCAGGTATTCGCACCTGGATCGCAGAATTATGGAATTGATAGATGACACGGTGACCACGGCGGGG
>JBEPYC010000405.1:0-3995 GCA_041641555.1 Chitinivibrionales bacterium
GGCCCCTGATCACGGCACCTTATGTGGATTTCATATACAAGATAGATATACTTCCACTCATCGTGCCGGTTATCCAAAGACGGCACAGAACTACTAAGGAATTGATTTTACTATCCTTATACGCATTCCAAGTCAATGGCACATCGATTGCTTTCGCACAACCCTAAGAAGAGACCTGTTTCATTGTACCGGCAACTGAGGAGGTGGTATGCGAATAGCGACAATAACCTTTGTTACTGTATCATATTTCCTGATAGGATGTACTCCCACAACCAGAAGTTTCGTCAACCTGAGTCATGCCGGCGATTCACCTGCTGCCGTTGCGTTTCCCACGATACACAGAGATGCTATCACGCTTGAGAATGAAGATGATGTTGCTGACGACTTCGGTGTAGCATCTAATGATGCCAAAGAGATGGTCAGGAAACAGGCCTATTCTCATATCGCACGAACACTGCGCACGGGGACGGTAGTGCCGCTGATTACTCCCGAGTCTCCGGATTTGCCCTCGACTCCTGATTCCTCTCGTTCTTTTATGGTTACTATGCTCGAGAGCATCGACAGTGATAGCTGTCTGCACTCGTTCAGGATTCCGAAAAAGAAGACGGTGGAACAGTATTTCGAAGGGGCCGATGCGGCTATCGTTATATGCCGCATGGCCATAAGAAAGAACGTTATAACCATATACAACAATCCCACGCTGACATTTTCTGATGGTAAACCATCGATAGGGGTAGCCGGCACCAACGTTACATCACGAACACTCGAAGCAACGGTTGAGTATGTCCTGTGGGATTATAGGGGCAATGAGATGATCAGTTTCGGAGAATCAATCGTACATGTACCTGTGCTGGTATCAACCACACAGGACAACTGGCACGATCTCTTCGAGAAAATAGGAAGGCAGATTTTAACTCATGTTCCTTCATAAGCAGGCCGACTCCCTGCAACTTGCCAACTATTTTTTGCGTGTTGCCCTGCTTTTCTACTCGAGCCTTGGACGTGATTAGGAGGCATTCGGTCTATACGAGGCAGCCGACCCCTGAAGGCCGCCTTCTTCGTTAACCCTTTGGACCGAATCTTTTCTCAGGAAACCGGTCCATAACGGCGTTCGCGTTCCAAAGATTGCTGCTCTTGACAACCAAGTACTTACAAAAACCCGGATCCACTATAACTACAACGCACCCGCTCATAGAAAGGTGGTTATCTGCAAATGTTTAGAAACTCCAATCTCCGCATAAGCAAACATTGGCCTCTGGGTTTTCTTGGGTTCTTTGGCATACGGGGGATCATCGGACTTATCATTGGCGACTGGTTGGAAACGATATGGATAGCGTGGTTTGCCTGGTTCTCGGCTTTTATCCCACGAAAGTCAAAACGGGACAAAACTGAACAATAGCGAATCTACACAGACATTGGGATTTCTGCCATACGGAATCAAATCGGATCTGCCGAATCATAGAAATCCCATCCGTACCCCCCCCAGTCCATCATTATTGAACACCAGACAGCGGACTTGCTTACGCATACTAATCAGATCTTCAATCTCTGAGCACAAATGCTACGTGTAGTCCGCCTGATAGTGGCGACCGATATTCGGTTTTGGATAAACCAGTGGAGAGCGATTCAATACTGGACGGTGGTGATTTGTCAGTCTAAGTGAATGCCCAGAAAAGCCCGTCTCCACTTTCCCGGTGTAGTTCACCATATCATGGCTCGGGGAATTGAGTGAGGTGCGAGGTAGGTGCGAGGTCGGACCTCTGTAAGTGATTTATTTATTGAGATTTAGTCAGAATAGACCCTATGATTTCGGTACCATGGCCCGAATCGTTGGCTGATTAATCGGCCCATGCAAAAAAACTCCCGGAAAACGAGCTATTGGGAGACATACGGCCTGCTATAGACCGTTTTTTTCGCTCAAAACTCGGTCCATAGCAGGGTTTTTGAGGACTTTTCAGGCCATTTTCCATTTAAAATCAACCACTTACAGAGGTCCGACCCCAAAAACCGTCCCGAAGACGCAAAAACACATCTTCGGTCCCCATCTGCCCCCCTTTGAGAAACAGTTCCAGGCCGTCGAACGTTGTGGTTTCGGATGAAGCAATGCAGAGCGGAGCGCCGGGAGAGACCGGTGCCAACATCTCCAGGGCCGTGATGTTAAGGGCCGAAGTGACATGTCCCGAAGTGTCACCTCCGGAGATCAACACTCGCTTGAGCCCGAATTCCTCTACCGCCCATTTGCAGAGAGCCGCCTGGGTTGACGCAATCAAATCGCCGGGACGCGCCGTCTTCCCGTGGCTCTTAGCTCCACGTGCCTTCACCTTTTTAAGCATGGGGTCATCCGGTCCTGTCGCGGAGTATATCAGCACGCTCCGACCTTTGTCCATCGCGGTGTGAAGCGCCTTCTGTACGCGCGCGATTTCGGCATTTCTTGTACCACGATCGAGCACCTTCATTGCATCGAGACGAATTCCTGCAAAACCGTGCTTCAATGCGTGCGTTATCTGCCGTTCACTGGTCGGAGAGCAACTCCCTGAAACCACCAGGACTCGCTCTCGCGGGACTATAGATGGGAATGCTGGATCTTTCGTAACACGGCCTTCCTCCTGCCACAACATTGACATCGCCAGCTCGACCCCCGAAGAGCCCGTAAGGAATTGCGTTCCCCGAGCTTTGACGGCACGAATTATACGGGCGATTTTTTTCAAATGCTCTGCCGTCAAAGTGTCAAACAGAACGATGCCATTGTCCCGGTATTGCCGACGAAGGCCATTGCCTGCCTCCAGAGCTTCGAGTTGGGGAATCGTAACATTTCGGGAGTGCATCCTGGTCTGCTTTGCCAAGTGTACCAAAAGACTGCTGTCGGTCATCGGGGTGACCGGGTGAACACTCATCACCGGATGTCGATCGATCGCGTAGACCTTTCCGGCATAGTCGGCAAAAAGGTGACCGAAAACGACGTAGCGTTTGAGTTCACTCGAACCGACTACGAGCGGTACACATGAATTCCCGAAAACCGCGCTTCCAATCTCGATTGCTTTTCCGATACTTCCGATTGTGGGCGAAGAATCAAATGTCGAGCAGACTTTGTAGTGCAGGTAGTCCGGTTTGAGCGCGCCCATCGCTTTGAATGTTTCGGGAAGATGGTTTTTCATCCGTCGGGGGCTCATGGTACGGGACATCCCCGCTATGCCGAACGCTTCTACTCTCGCATTCCCGGCAAACACTGACCGGAAACGGTACTCACTGAATTCTTTCTTTGTGGGCGATTTGAGAAACAACACAGTAGGTACACCACGCCGTGAGAGGGCATCGAGCGCGTCGGTCGACCCTGTAAAATCATCACCGTAGAAAGCGAATAACGTTTTACTTCTTGCCATAGAAATCGAGCGCTTCCCTCAGTTCGACGTGATCTTCAGCATACGCTTCGAGTGTCGTTCCCTGCAAAGCAGCTTCCCAGGCCTGCTGCACGCTTCGTACACCGGCTCTGATTCCCGAAGGATGGGCGACAATGCCACCGCCGCACAGGTACATCAGGTCGGTTGACTGTACCAGGTCATAGGTATCGACCGCCTGCCCGGCCCATTGTGCCGATGAGAGCACGGGCATAATTTCGTATCCGCCAAGAAACGGTTTCAGGCACGCTTTGATTGAACGCACAACCGAGTCATCGCTTTCCGAGAATTTATTACTCAGACCATTGGTATGAATGTGATCCACTCCAGCAAGGCGCCAGAGCTTCTGCCATGCAGTGAACTGATACCCCAGAGCATCACACCGTGTCAGCGCACCCCAGCCGTTACGGTGACCGTGCAGAGGAAGTGAAGAGTGATCGGCAAGTTTTTTTACTCCAGCGAACCCCACCGCATGAAGGCTCGCCATGACACACGTGCCTCCTGCATTCTGCACATAGTCGTGATTGCGAAGCATCGTGTCGATTTCATCGGTTATATTGAACGCATACATCGGTTTCTTGCCGGTTTTAGCGGCAAATG
>JBEPYC010000406.1:0-3993 GCA_041641555.1 Chitinivibrionales bacterium
AAATGCACGAAATGAAAACCGTCACTACCCGGGTTCACGAGAATGTGCGATTCTACGAGGATCGCAAGGCCGATGAAATTGCCACCGCGGCGTATTGAGTGGGGCTCCCCCCCAAAACATTCTTCCCCTATTTCGTAGCTTTCCGCACGACGGAGGATTCGCCTCCGGAAGTGACCACGACAGAAGCGTGGCCCAGTGCGGGATTGTTAATGCGTAATCATGTGCAGTGCCCTGCATGTCACCACCGAATCCCCGCTACTGCGGCTCGGCCGCGGAATCCTCGACTTTCGCTGGTGGTTCCCGCTTGTAGATTCAACTCAAAAGTCTCTGTAGTTGCATCGTATCCCCGGGTTCGGCAACTGATCCCCGGGAACTGAGGGTGCATTCACCCCGGATCACTCCATAGCGGTCGGAACGGACGGGGATGTCGCCAATGAGGATGTGAGCCGCGAGGTAGGCCAGACGGGCAAAACCGAAATCCACCGAAGTGATCGGCTGGTAGAGCCCGGACAGTTCATTGTCAAACGATATCAGTGAAATGTGCCGGGGAATCTCGATGCCCAATGCTTTGAACCAGTAATAGTATTCGCGGGCGAACCGATCGTTGAGCGCCACCAGCCCAGTGCATCGGTTCTGGGTAAGAAGGTGCACCAGCGATGAAGCATTGGAGAGGAGTTTGTCGCGGAACGAAGTCATCTGCCGGATGGAAAGTCCGTCTTCGAACCCTGCAACACCGGCATCGCGTGCGGCGTGATCCACCAGCGCATGAAGCTCTGTCGAGGTCGCTGATGTCCAGTGCGGCTCGTGCGCATCTGAGGAGAATACGTTCAGGGGAGGATCGAACTCCCGGGCAACCTGGCGCAGTACCCGTACTCTGCGTGAGCCCCAGGTAGAAAGGTTTGCACCGTGAACGGCAATGTTGCGATGCCCCCATGCCAGAAGCTCGGTGAGTACCTTCCTCACCGCCGCTTCTTCGTCCATTGCCAGCTGATAGTAGCTTTTTCGAAGAGAAACGTCTTTGCGCCGTATCCAGTGGCGGGGATCACCATTGGTGTCGAGGTAGAGAATCGACTTCTTGAGTGTCGCGAGTTTTCGGATAAGGTCTCGTGCCTGCCCAAGGGACTGCTGATGTGCCCGCATCACCACGGTACCTCGATACTGATTCCCGAGCCGCTGTGCCGCTTCGACAATTTCCTCCACTCCGATAGGAACGCCGAGGGATTTCCCATACTGCTGGCGGCCGAGGGCGGCAGAGGGCCGAAGCATGCCAGGGGTGAGAAGAATGTTATGCCGGGCGATCTCTTGGGTAAATGGCTCAGCGAACCTGACGGTGAACGACCGGGTGAACAGGGTATCCCAGTGATCCGGGGTTTCGGCGATAGTGAGTACGAAAGAACTCGATGGAGATCGGGTAAGACGCGGATGAGTGGGAGGCGTAGGTGATGGTGCCGGGCCGGCAAACCACTGTTTCCGGTGATTATGCGCCAGCCCTTCGGCGGCAAGGCGGGAGAAAGCCAGCCTGACGGTATGGGAGGATACCCCGTGGCTGAGTACGAAGTAGGTGATTTTGGGAAGGGGCTTGCCCACTTCGTACTCCCCCGCAGTGATTCCTTCCTTGAGTGTTGCATACAGCTTATCTGTCGATGTTTCCGGGAGCGCGGGAGCTTGTTGCGGGTCTTCACCGCGTGCCTTGGGAGCTATGATCAGGGGACGTCCGGGAAGACTTATGAGCAGACCCTTTTTGACCAGCAGTTTGATAGCTTTACACATGGTCGGATACGAGACTTCGTACCGGGTTGCCAGATCGATTACCCGCGGAAGTCTTTTAAATTGACCGTTGAGAAGAGCCTGCTCCAGTTCCGCAGCAACTGTTTCGAATATCCGAATACGCATATGCAATTAAATTAATTCGTTAATCACCGGCGTTGCAATTGCCCGTTCGAGTCACCAAGGGAGGATTGTGGCGGAAACGGCGGGGCAAGGCCATCCTGGTGCATGGGCGTGAACGGAAATGCCCTCTCGTGTAATGCCTAATGCACGCCATTGTGATGGTGCATGGGGGATCGAGCATCTCTGAGGTAAAAAGCGGTTCTGTCGTTGTTCCCCGCCTTCGGTTCCGAATGATCTGCAGATAGTCGCCGAAAAACCGAGGCTTCGGATACTGAAGTTTTGCATTTTTGTGCGCATTCCTGCTTGTTTTTGTGCGATCGATCTACTATATTATGGGGTTTCTGTTTCGGCGTGATCTCTGATTTCGCATAAACCCCGCCAGTGCAGGAGAATGTATGGCTACTCCCATTATGATGCCTCGTCAGGGGCAATCGGTTGAAACGTGTGTCATAAACGAATGGCTCAAGAAGAAAGGCGATACGGTAAGTGAGGGTGATATCCTTTTCAGTTATGAAACCGATAAGGCTTCTTTTGAGTTCGAATCCCCGGCATCGGGGACGCTTCTGGAGACCTTTTTCGATGCCGATGCCGATGTTCCGGTACTGACCAATGTCGGTGTTATCGGTGAGCCGGGAGAGCCGGTCGAAGAGTTTCGTCCATCAGGGGCGCAAGCCCAGGCGGGGCAGCCCTCCGAAACAGGACCGGAAAAAAAGACTCCCGCTCCAGTGGGGGATGTGGTGGAAAGCGAAGGGGTGGCGGGAAGCGTTGCGCCAGCCCCTGCTCAGAGCGGTGTAACCGGCGTTCTCAAAGTATCGCCTCGCGCCAGAATGCGTGCGGAAAAACGCGGTGTCGATCTGGCGTCGGTTGCCGGGACCGGCCCGCAGGGGCGGGTAATCGAACGTGATGTTCTGGCGCAGCCGGGGGCGAGCCCGACGGCGGTCTCGAAAATGGAAGCCACGGGAATGCACGCTCCGGCGGCAGGCAGCGGGGTTGGCCGCAAGGTCCTTTCACACGATCTCACCAAAGCGCTTACGCACGGAACTCCTGCGCCACGAATCGAAGATACGGTTGAAGTGGTCAAACTCAGCAATATTAGAAAGATTATCGGTCAGCGCATGATGGAATCGTTGCAGCAGACCGCGCAGCTGACCATGAATGCATCGGCCGATGCCTCAAGACTGCTGGAATATCGCAAAAAAGTCAAGGCCATGGGTGCCGATCTGGGAATGTCGGATATTACCGTCACGGATCTTGTCGCGATGGCTGTCGCCCGCACCCTTCCGTCGTTTCCCGAACTCAACTGCACTTACAAAGAAGGAAAACTCAATCAGTATGCGCATGTGCACCTGGCAATGGCGGTGGATACTGCCCGCGGCCTGATGGTTCCGGTGGTGCGATTCGCCGACCTTCTCACGATAAATGACCTGTCGACATCGCTCAAGAGCCTGGCCCAACAGAGCAAGGAAGGATCCATCAATCCGGATCTGCTGGCGGGTGGAACGATCACTATCACCAATCTTGGCATGTTCGGAGTGGAATCGTTCACCCCGGTTCTGAACCCGCCTCAGGTTGCTATCCTGGGTGTCAATGCAATAACACCGCGTCCGAAGATGGTCGATGGTGAGTATCAGATCCGGCCGCACATGACCTTTTCACTGACCATAGATCACAGGGTTGTCGATGGCGGGCCGGGAGCTCGGTTCCTGAAAGCTCTCTGTACGAATATCGAAAATATCGACTTCATGTTGAGCGCGTGGCTATAAGAAAGGAATATCAATGTACGATCTCATAGTCCTCGGTGGAGGACCGGCCGGATATCTCGCTGGAGAGAGGGCCGGGGCCGCCGGCCTGAAAACGGTGGTGGTTGAAAAGAAACACCTTGGTGGTGTGTGTCTCAATGAAGGCTGTATTCCTTCGAAAACGCTTCTCAACTGTGCACGGATTTACGGTGAAGCGCAGCACTCAAAGGCGTTCGGTGTAACGGCCTCCGATGTACAGTTCGATATCGGTGCGGTTATGAGCCGTAAGACGAAAGTAGTACAAGCGTTACGAAAGGGTGTGGCAGCAACCCTCAAAAAACTCAAAGTCGAGGTAGTCCAGGGA
>JBEPYC010000407.1:0-3989 GCA_041641555.1 Chitinivibrionales bacterium
CATCGAAAGCTCTCATTGGTACGGTGTCAGGTTCCACGATGCGATGGGATGGGTGCTTGCGGAAGAAGTTTCGCTTACCCGAACAGAAAGAGCTTCCTCCAAAGAGGATCCCTTGCAATCGCCCCCCACAGCCTCTGCAGATACGACTTCACAGCAGGAAGAAGGCACCGGGGAAAAGGAGTATTCAGCCCCCTCCATGGAGCTTGCTTCTAATGCAGAGCCTTCTCCCGCAGCCCCCCCCTCCACGACCCGCGGATCCGCCCGGAAGACTGAAGAGAAGGTGCCATTCCATCTGCGCATTCTGCGCGACATGCCTGCCATGCGAATTTTCCCGGGTGGAGACGAGCTCGAAGAGGTCTCCGATGCGGAGGGGATGCTTACGGGCTCAAGACCAGAAGTGCAACGGTATGTTCAAATAACCCGGAATCTGGTCCCCATCTATGCAGTGCTTGAACCCGATGCTCCAACGCTCGGGATAGCGCGTACCGGGCAGAAATACATGCTCAAGTCCGAAGGAACGCAATGGCATTTGATCGAATTCTCGGACACCACCGGGTGGGTTGAGCGTCAATTCACGAAAATCATTGCCGATACACCGAATGATGGATTCTTTTCGAACCTTTCTCTGGTCGGCATTATCGTCCTGATCGTAGGGGTTCTGGTCATCCTGCTTCTGTTGTTCCTGCTTTACCTGGCCGGACGGCTCATTGTGAGAAAATTCCGAAAGCAGGATTCTGATTCGGCAAGCCACGAGAAAAGCTGTCTGATCCTGGCACAGAAGGTAAAACGTGTCGAGTATGCATTCTCAGAGAAGACTACTTCGCTTGAAAAGTGTTTCTCGGAAATCGGGTTCAGGGTTTCCCGTGCCACCGACATCGTTGTCGCCCGAAACATTCTGGTACATTACCTTCCCGACGTCATGTGCGTGGATTGGGAGTTCATGCAAGACGCACAAAAGCAGATCGAGCAACTCCTCTCCGACCGGACTTCGACTGCCAACATTTTTGTTATCTTCTACAATGTTCCCGATCCGATGCGCTACACTGCAACTGCGGGTATTCCTAACGCCTGCTATCTCGGCATCTCTTTTACTGATCGGGATATATTCAAGTTCGTCACTCCCATAATCATGACCGGCAAGCGCTCCAAGGTGGTCCGCAAGAGTGTCGAGCACCATGCGCTGGAAGGTGATATCAGCGACGGATCTCTCTCCGAAGTGCTGCAGTTCATCGAGATTGGTAAAAAATCAGGCTGTCTGCTCATCGATAAGGACAACCACCCCTTCGGTATGGTATACTTCGAAGAGGGACAGATCACGTACGCTTCGGCGCAAAAGGCCAGTGGAATCGAGGCATGCTACTCGGTCCTGGATCTTGGCGGAGGAAGGTTCCGGTTTATCAGTAATCGCCAACCTCCGTCCCGTAATGTAAGCGCCGGAACACTAGGAGTGCTCATGGAGTGGACCCGACTGAAAGATGAAAACGCTCGGAATTGACTACGGTAAACGCCGTATCGGCATGGCCGTAACCGACGAGCTGGGAATAACCGTCCGCCCACTACCTACGCTCGACCGAAAACGTACTGATCCCCTCACTGCAATTCGGGACACGATTGCGCAAGAGCATCCCGATACCATTGTTTTCGGTCTTCCGCTCGATCACAACGACGAAGAGACCGCAATGGCACGCGAGGTCCGCTCCTTTGCAGAAAAGGTCATACGTGAAATTGGATTGCCGGTCGAATTTGTCGATGAAAGTGGATCATCCCAGCGCGCCGAGTTCCTGCTTCGTGGCAGAAGAAAAAAGGTGCGACGAACCAAGGCCAACGTAGACAAGATTGCAGCATGCCTGATTCTGGAGCAGTTCATAGAAGAAAACGGACAGTCGTAACACGACACTTTCCCGGAGTGTTATCGTGTTTTGCCTGTCTTCTGTTTCTGGCAGGAGCCTGCCCCAGCGAGTTCAAACCCCTCCCGCCGACTCTGAATGCACCTGCAATAACCAACCTTGAGCTTACCGCAGTTCGTTCCGGCACCGGCGGCACATTACAGTATCATCCAGCCATTCATATCAGGTGGACCCCTCCGGATCAGGACTCGGTCCGCGTTCAGTCGTATACACTGCTTCGAAGTGCGATATCGGGCTCGGACACGAGTTTTACCGTGGCAACGCACTCCATCCCTGCAGGTGTTCATGAAGTCTACGACCGGATAGACGATATCCTCCCGCCGAAGGAACTCGATCACAAGTTCATATTCTACAAAATTGCGGCCCTGGACACCCTCGATCGTCCCGGCGATACATCACTGGTCGATACCTTTGCACTGGGGCATCCACCATCTCTGGAGATTCCCCACGACACACTTCGCACCAATTTCTTTCGATGGATCGTTGCGAAGATTCCTGCCGGTTACCGGACACACATGATTCTCTGGGGAGATAACGGCCCGATATGGAAAAGTCCACTTCCACAGAGTCCGACTTACGGAAGTACGGAATGGTACATTGCTCATGAAGTAACGATGCCTGATTCCGTGTGGCCTCTGCCTTCTTCTTTGTACTACTTCGGTGCGCGGGTTATCGAAGAATCTGGCGCTCTGACTACTCAATCGATTATGATCAGCGAACCAATTTATGTTCCATAGCACGAAATCGATTATCTGCCTCATTATCCTGAGTGTCATTGTGCATGCCGAAAGCATCTACCGCGTTGATAGTATTGATGACTATCGGGTAAGCGGACACTATCAACCGGCACTGGGCGATACATTCGGGACTCCTATGGCGTTTACTGCCGTTCCCGGAGTACCCGTGACGGTGCGATGCCAAGTACAAAATCAGGTCCACCATATACCGCCCGGACAGGCTGGATGGGCCCGCGAAGACTACATTCAACTTGTCAACTTACCGCCAGTCAGGCATTCCGCAAACGCGGGCCTCCGGGATTCCCTGGCGGGTCGTTTCACGATCTCCTTCGCTGAGCCCGTGCTTCGCGGGCGACCACTTGCAGATGTTTCGGTGCGCAACGGCATACTTTACCTCCCAGTGATCAAGAGTACTGCAAAAACGGTCGCATTCGACCCTCCGCGGCCCGTTTTCGCTTCAGGGCTCAGGATATCGATCGACACCGACGGGATCTACGAACTGACCGCGGCGTATCTTGGGAGTAAAGGCGTTCCAGTCTCGAGCATTCGCTCACGCGCGTTTCGCCTGTTTCAGGGCAATACAGAAGTTCCAATCTATGTATCCAATGCACATCGAACGAATATGTCACCCGACGACCGGATTCTTTTCTACGGCAAACGCCTTCTCAAATCCAATGGGCGTCCGACCCAGTATTCGTACACCAATGTTTACTGGCTTACCTGGAATCAGCCTGGAGTCGGTGTACGTGTGGCCGAAGCCGAAGGAAAACTCGTTGCCGATCCCACCCTGTACCGCAGCAACGACGGCACCGAAAACGATTTATACGCCCGGGAGTTTCGTGATACACTCCACATCGAGCACGACACCGAGATTCTCTGGCTCGGTTCCGTGGACACTCCGCAGGAGCTCGGCAGACTCGATCCGACCAATGAGCATGATAACTGGTTCTGGGGAGCTGTCGGCTCAGATGTTCTCACCCACTTTCCGATCGATATACCCTCCCCATCGGCGCGCGGACAAGCCCGGATTACCGTGGGGCTGCGAGGTCAAACAAAAAGCCGAGACAATTCAAACGATCACGAAGTATCGGTGCTCTTGAACAATCGTGCTCTGCTGGAAAACGATCCCCAGGTGGCTGTCTGGGATGGACAGGAAGAACACGTGTTCACATCAGACCCCTTTCCTGCTTCACGACTTCTTCACGGCGAAAACACCCTCACCTTCCATGTGGAACGGCGAGGTTTCCCCGATCGTTCCGCCCTCAACTGGGTTCGTATCGAGTACCCACGGGGGTTTCGTGCCCGCAATGATCGCGTTGGCTTTTCAGTACATCCGCTGGATATC
>JBEPYC010000408.1:0-3989 GCA_041641555.1 Chitinivibrionales bacterium
AAGGTGTTCCATTATGTCGATATCCTGAGTCGCGAGCTCGAAATACGCGACCTGGACAAGAGCGAGGTAGGTAAAGAGTACCAGCGGATCGTGCGCGCAATGGGAACGGTTGAGAAAGACCTGACCCGCGTAAAAAAGAGGCTTGAACAGGAAGTCGGGAACAAACCGGCGGCAATACTCGAAGCCCATCGGCTGCTGCTCAGCGATCCCTATGTGCTGGATCGGATCGAGCACGAGCTTTCCCGGGAGCGGGTCAATGCCGAACAGGCGGTCCGGAATGTCTTCAGGGTCCTTGAAAACCAGCTTCGCGACTCCTCGAGCGTTGAAGTGCAGGAAAAAGCTGCGGACATTCGGGATGTCGGCAGAAGAGTACTCCATGTGTTGATCGGGGTCGTCGGCAATACTCTTTCGGAGCTATCCTCGGACAGTGTCATTTTCTGCAAACGGCTTCTCCCCTCCGATACAGTCCATTTTTCGAAACGCCGCCCAATGGGAATCGTTACCCAGGAAGGCGGATCGAGTTCGCACATGGCGATCATCGCCCGATCGATGGGTATACCTTCTGTTTCCAGTATCCGGTTCAACACAGCAGAGATTCCCCAGGACACCACGGTCATAATCGATGGCGACAGCGGCGAAATAATTCTCAACCCCACCGAAGAAGAGATACGGCTCGCTCGAAAGAAGATCCGCTCGCAACATCTGTCGGCCGGCAGTGTGCTCGGGAAAACCAAACGACGACGGTCAACCTACGATGGTGAAACAATCACGGTCGGGGCCAACGTCTCGTCTCCGGAAGACATACGTGAATCAGCGAGACAGGGATGTGATGAGATTGGGTTGTTCCGTGTCGAACCGATCTATCTTGCCGCACAGAAGCTCCCCGATGAGGAATCACTTTTTCAGGAGCTTTCCGCGCAGCTTGAGCAATTCAAGGACACATCCAAGCGGGTAGTCATTCGTCTTGCCGACCTCGGAGGCGACAAGTCCCTTCCATACCTGCAGATGCGGCCCGAGCACAGTTCCCTTTTAGGTCTGCGCGGCATACGGTTGCTGCTTGAAAACCCGATTCTTCTAAGAAGTCAGCTTAGAGCGATTCTTCGTCTCAGCGCTGATCGTCCTCTGGATATCCTCGTGCCGATGGTGACGGTGAGTGACGAATTGGTGCGGGTGCGAAGAATACTGAAAAAAGAGATGCAAACGCTGAAAAAGCGCCGTCAGCCTTTCGATGAGCACATCCATCTTGGGGCAATGATCGAGATTCCTGCCGCAGCGATGGGCGTTGATACCATCGCACGTCATTCCGATTTTCTTTCGATCGGAACCAATGATCTGGTACAGTATTTCGTAGCGGCCGACAGGGAGAGTCAGAAAGTCGCGCATCTCTACAAAAAAGGCAACGACCTGGTTCTTCGTCTTATACGCCAGGTGGTGACCGAGGCTAATCGGCAGAATATCTCCTGCAATATCTGTGGCGAGATGGCGGCAGATCTCAACTACACCACGAGCCTCCTCAACACTGGGCTGCGAAGTTTCAGTGTGCAACCCAAGCTCATTCCGCGATTAAAATCGGCCATTCTCAGCCTCTCTAAAGAGAAAGCGGCTCTGGAAGAAAAAAGGATAGCCCGCGGGAAAAAAAAGGTTTCTCCACGCTTGGCAGGGTTGAGCAAATCAGCATAGCAGGAGCATATCGAACCGGCACAATAGCATCGAGGTTTCGACGTAATCGAATTCCATTGTAAAGGAGAGATACACAATGTTTTTCTTCGACCCCCTTTATCTTCTATTCGCACTGCCAGGACTTCTTCTGGCTATGTATGCATCGTTCAAAACGAAATCGACTTTCGGCAAGTACTCAAAAGTTGGTTCGATGCACGGTTTGACAGGAGCCGATGCCGCCAGAAAGCTTCTGGGGGCAGCAGGTATCAACGATGTCCGTATCGAGATGGTGCAGGGGTTTCTTTCGGATCACTACGACCCTGCCCGAAAAGTGCTTCGCCTCTCGCCTTCGGTGTACCAGTCGGCCAGTCTCTCGGCTATCGGTGTTGCGTGTCATGAAGCGGGTCATGCGATCCAGCACGCTCGCGGATTTGCCTGGATGCACATCAGAACCGCACTGGTCCCGGCAACCAACGTGGGCAGCAACCTTTCTTACTTTGTCATATTCCTCGGATTTGTGCTCCGCAGTCAGCAATTCATTCTCTTTGGCGCCGTACTTTTCAGCGCAGCCGTGGTGTTCTCGATCGTGACACTGCCGGTGGAATGGGATGCCACCCGCCGCGCAAAACACCTGATGGTCGATTCGGGAGTTGTCAGTACCCAGGAAGCCTCGATGGCAGGTGACGTTCTCAATGCGGCTTTTTTGACCTACGTCGCTGCAGCGGTAAGCTCCGTACTGACCCTGCTGTACTACCTGATGCGCGCCGGGGTATTTGGTGGAAATGATGATTAGCCCGGTATGATTCCCATGTTTCATCCGGGACTCGATCCCCTATTCAGGCAAATCTTTTCACCTGCTTTCACCTCACTATCCCAGTAAGTAAGTACATGCTGCGCTCATTTCGTTCTCCTCGCATACTGGTGACCGGAATCACTTCGATTCACGGATGGCCGGTCTGGCGGGCACTCTGTGCCCGCTTTTCACCGGAGCAGCTCAAGGGCATTCGTCCTCCGAAAATGCGCGTACCGAAAGCGCCCAACATCCGCTCCATCTGTATTACCGATATCGATGAGATTCGTGGCTTTACCCGGGGGTTCAACCCAACCCACGTTGTACATTGTGACGGTGTCTGTTACCTTGATGTCTGCGAAGAGCGGCCAGAGTGGGCTCGATCGCTCAATGCCGGTGGCGCAGATTCAATCCGTGCACTTTTTGGCTCCACTGCGCATGTTTACTTTCTAAGCACGGACCTGGTCTTCTCCGGAAACAACCCACCCGAGTGTGGCTATGCTGAGGAGTATACCCCCGACCCGGTCAGCATAGCCGGAAAGACCTTCACGGAAGCAGAACAGGTAATTTCCGGCTGTGATCGCTCTACAACGATCAGGCTTGGATTACCTGTCGGGGATTCCGTCACCGGCAACAAGGGGGGTCGCGATTGGATAGAAAGCCGCTTCCGGCGCGGTCTTCCTGTAACACTGTTCCACGATGAACTCAGAAGTTGTGTGTCGTGCGAGGAGATTGCAGACATGATGCTTTGCATGATGGAGAGCGGCCGTGAGGGGCTTTTCCACTTTGGAGGTGATCAGGCTATGAGCCTGTTCGAACTCGGCAGGTCGATACTTACTCAGGGTCTTTACGCTCCTCACCTGCTCAAAGGCATTCTTCGCCATGAAGAAATCGGCGGGCCGCCGCGAATAGGCAACGTCTCACTGGACAGCAGGAGAATAAGAAGAGTACTGAACAGGTACTCGTAATTGGCACGCGCCCTTAGACTTTTACCAGATATCCGTACACCGACAATCCGGCACCATATCCGATTGAAACGATCCAATCGCCCGGTCTGGGTTTCTGCTCTAAAATTCGTTCCAGCGCGAACAGAGTGCATATTGCCCAATGGTTGGGGACGGGGATGATTAATTAACTATACTCAAATCCCGATCCTTAATAAGCCCCTCGCCGGTGTCCAGTGAGCGGGAGACCGCCGCTCGGGTTATCCCCAGCCATTGCGCAACATCTTTTCCCGAATATTCAAGCTGTCGGACAGCATAATAGCAAAAGATTTTGCGGGCGTCGGCCCGAAGATTTCCACGCCCTCGTGTCATCCGCTCCCCTGGCTGCAGATCCAGCGTGATGCGTCGGGCTCACCCAGGTCACCCGCGCCTACGACCGCATGAACAGACGTGTCTCCGATGTGAGCCTGGGGACGGGGATGATTAATCAACTAAACTCTTTCCATGCCACGCCCGGAAACTACGACTGACTGTTCCCGGTGCGGTGCACCAAGTCATGGCCCGGGGAATTGATGGGCGTATTTGGTTTCGAGAGG
>JBEPYC010000409.1:0-3989 GCA_041641555.1 Chitinivibrionales bacterium
CAGAATTATCCAGGGCCTCTCACAAAGCGGGGAACAGGTCGCATCGGCATCCGGACAGCTTTCTTCTTCCAGTCAGCAGATGTCCGAGGGCGCCAGCGAGCAGGCATCGAGCCTCGAAGAAGTCTCCAGCAGTCTCGAAGAAATGGCGTCCATGACCAAACAGAATGCCGACAATGCACGCCAGGCAAACAACATGTCGGGGCAGGCGCGGACCGCCAGCTCGCAGAGTAAAGATGCGATGGTGCGGATGTCCGATGCCATCGGTAAAATCAAAACGTCATCGGACGAAACAGCAAAGATAATCAAGACAATAGACGAGATTGCAATGCAGACAAACCTGCTTGCGCTCAATGCCGCTGTTGAAGCAGCTCGGGCGGGTGAAGCCGGCCGTGGATTCGCGGTTGTTGCCGAAGAAGTGCGGAATCTGGCGCAGCGATCCGCCGAAGCAGCCAAAAACACTGCGGATCTTATCGAGGGGTCGCAGAAAAACGCCGAGAACGGCGTATCGGCATCTGATGAAGTCGGTCAGTCTCTGGATCAGATTACCCAGAGTATCGAGAAAGTAGCGCAGCTGGTAGGCGAGGTGTCTGCGGCCAGCGATGAGCAGTCTCAGGGAATCGATCAGGTGAATACCGCGGTCGCTCAGATGGATACGGTCACTCAACAGAATGCAGCGAATGCCGAGGAATCCGCATCGGCCAGCGAAGAGCTTTCGGGACAGGCCCAGAGCTTGAGTGCGATGGTGGCTGAACTGGTCGATATGGTTGGATCGAGCAACAGAACCGGGACCGATGCTACGGGGAATTCATCGCACCATCAGACACTGCATCAGGCTGGTGGGAAGGTTAAATCGGCTCTCCATACCGGTCCCGGTCGGGCCGGCCAGCGAAGCGCCGTGGCACTTCAGCAGGATCGAAGGTCCCGTAAACAGGAACTGGCTGCAACTGGTGCAGGCAGAAAAGGACCTGAAGAAATTATACCGCTCGAGGGGGATTCGGAACTGACTGATTTCTAAGATGAACCCTGGACTCTGATAATACTTCCAGCCCCCGGCGATCCCTCGGGGGCTGGTTTTGTTTTGTGTCGGCATTCCTGCCCTTCGTGGCCCACTATCCCCGCCTGATAGACAATTTTGTTGATTTCACGTTGTCGGATCTCTACAATTAAAGAAATGCCCCGGGGGTGAACTGTTACTCGTGCGCGCCCCCTTTCTTCCGATCCCGCTGGAGATTCATGTCAAAGATTCTCGTTATCGATGATGAAGAAATAGTCCGTGAAGCAACCGCCACGATGCTTCGTCAGGCAGGGCATTTTGTCTCCGAAGCAGGCAATGGTGAAGAGGCTTTGCAGGTGTTGCAGGATGGACAGCGATTCGATTTGATCGTGACCGATCTGGTGATGCCCGGCAAGGAAGGTCTTGAAACCATTCAGAGTATCAGGAAAAGCTATCCCGAGTTGCGTTTGATTGCCATGTCCGGCGCCATGTCGTCATCTACCTACCTCCGGGCCGCATCGGCCCTTGGTGCGACCGTAGTTCTCCAGAAGCCTTTTCGCCGCATCGAACTTCTCGATGCCGTCAAGAAGGCGCTTTGCTGAATCTGCTCTTGCATCTCCCGAACTTTTCTTTCCGGGGTGCACGAACGTATAATCAATAGTGGCCACGTTCTCTGGCCCACCAAAACTCGACATCACCCGATACATTTCTGCAGATAGTGAATCGTATGCGCTACAGGTGGGGAATATCTGGAATCAGGCCTGGCGTTATCTGTCTGGTAGTTGCACTCCTGGCTTTCTCGGCAGTGGGCAGCGAAGACAAACCAGCAGAGCGACCGGATTCCCTGCAAGGGCTGTTCGGGAGCATGACGGCTGCCCGGTTTGAGTTTCTTCCGCAATTCTACCTGCTGACCGATATCTCCATTTTTGGCCTTCACAAAGACAGCGTTTTCAAACGCAACTACCTCGCGGAATGGAACACCCGGCTTTCTTTCGAGATGATCTCCTACAACAAACGATGGTATGGGTTGGTTGACACCGACTTTCATGTCGGGCTCGGTGAAGTCCCCGGTAATATTGTCTTTACCATTCTCAATGTCGATTTCGCTCTGACTCCTGTTGTCGAGTACCGCCTCGAATCCTGCTGGCTGGCCGCAGGGCTGGAGCATCGGTGTTTCCATGAAGTCGACCGGGTTGACTATGGAATTGTGCACTGGAACAGGCTTTACGGACAGGCAGGGTCGGTAAACTCACGTATCAACGCCTTCTGGGCACCCATCGCTTTGGATAAACAATGGGAACTCTCCGATCGCCTCTCGTGGCAGATTCAGGCAGGGTATTACCTGAAAGAGTTTTTCGGGCTGGTTTCGCCGGGCAAGCTCAACGGAAAAAACGACGCGGTTTTTGATTTCGACATCACCTCCCGCTTTGCCTTCTATCGACGCCGAAGCTGGGTACTGGCGGCTATCTCCCGAACGCGAGCCGGAGTCTGGAAGGAGCCTCTTAGCAAAGATATCCGCGGGCTCTGGAGGCAGGAGACCGGAGTCGAAGCCTTTTTTCGTCGCGGAAATCGTGGCGGATCCTTGTATCTGCAGTACATCCTCGATGACCTCCCCCCGGTAGATGGAAGGCCCCGATTCAGCAAAGACCGACTGCTGGAATTCGGAATTCACCTCTTCAACTGACCTCCCACGACCGTGCCTCGAATCCATTCCTTTTAGAGCGGAAGAATACCAGCGCTCATCGCGACCCATGTCATCAGATCACCTTAGATCTGTGAATTTTTTCACCAACAGGCTTGAAATCGCACTATAAAGTATCTGTTTCTGCGTCTTTGTGTTGACTTTGCCTCGGGATTGTGGTATATTAAAGCTGTAACAAATTTCACAGGAGAATGGCGTGGCATATCCGCAGATTTCGATACCAACTGTTCAGCGACTGGCGCAGGTATACGCACGTCTTGGTGAGTTACGCAGCAAGGGTACCAGGAAGGTGTCTTCGACCCAGCTTGGAAAGGAACTGGGAACCGGGTCACACAATATCCGTAAGGATTTTTCGGTGCTCGGTGAAGGAGCGGGGCAGGCGGGGGCTGCATATGATGTCGAGTTCTTGCGGAATCGTATCCAGCAACGGTTTGGTCTTGGCCGGACAATTAGAGCGTGTATTGTCGGCCTCGGTCGATTGGGCACTGCAATTGCAGACTACGACAGCCTTCGGAAGGCAGGATGCGATATCGTGGCAGGATTTGATTCGAACATAAACCGGGTCGAGACGATACGTATTGGTATTCCGGTCCACCCGGCCTACCAGATATCACAGGTAGTCCGCAATGAGGGGATTGAGTTGGGGATTCTGACCGTGCCTGTTTTTGGGGCTCAGGAGGCCACGAATCGGCTTGTTCAGGGAGGCGTACAGGTCATCTTGAATTTTGTCCCCTCGAAGGTCGATGTTCCATCCGGGGTTGTGGTGAGAAATATCGACATGATCACCGAGTATTTGATTGCATCAGCATTTGTTACATTGAAAAGCGAATCCCAAAACGATACAGAAGAACGAATATGAAAGGAGAATGAGAATGGCTCGTGTATACAATTTCTCAGCAGGACCTTCGATGCTTCCGGAGCCGGTGCTCCGTAAGGCCGCCGGTGAAATGCTGGATTATCAGGGTTCGGGGATGTCGGTGATGGAGATGAGTCATCGCTCAAAGGAGTTTGGCGAGATTATAGGCTCTGCCGAAGCGCTTTTGCGTGAGGTCATGGGAATTCCGGACAACTACAATGTGTTGTTTCTTCAGGGTGGCGCCAATCTCCAGTTTGCCATGGTGCCGCTGAACCTTTTCACCGGCAGCAAAAAGGCCGATTTCATTCATACCGGTCAGTGGTCCAAAAAAGCGATTGCGGAAGCCAGGAAATATGGCACTCCGCAGGTGGTGGCAACGTCTGAAGACAAAACGTTCAGCTACATTCCGGAAATCAAGACAGAATCGTTCGATCCTC
>JBEPYC010000410.1:0-3984 GCA_041641555.1 Chitinivibrionales bacterium
TCACCAGTTTTAACCGAATCATCATAGATCATTACATCGGCAGAAAAAGCGCCGGTGGTCATGGCCAGCATAACGAAGGCAGAAAGTATTGATCGCATCATGTTTGATACCCTCCCAATATGGTGTATCCTTAATAATTGAGAAAAAAACGCTTTAGCGTCCCTCATGTACAGAAATCTTGCTACTACGTTGAGTAAGCTCCCCCTTTCCCTGTTTGATCACAGCGATAATTTGAGTCCGGCAGAAACAGACATACCTGTATTACCTAAATCGGTGATGTATTCTTGATCTTTGAAAAACTGTGCTTTCTTCGATGGCACATTCAGAATGTTACTGGCTTTCATGGAAACCGAAAGCCTGGAGGAGAACTTCTTTGAAATGGTTGCTTTGAGTTCAGGCCTTGGTAGCTCGTAAATGTCAGGGGACCCGGCTTTACCCACTGAAGCGAGCCGAGGTCCGAAGACATTAAAGTAAAGTCCAGTCGTTAACCCAACATCAGGATTGTCATAGGTAATGTCGAGATTAACCACATAAGGAGATTGGCCGGTAAATGGGCGGTAGTCTTCCGCATCAGAATCATAGGCGCGACGAAATAAAAGCTCTTCAGGTGTCACCTGCACACGAGAACTCACCAATGTGAGGTTGGAACCGATGTAGAAATCCCTGAGGGCCGTAAAGAAGTTCAATTGCTTTTTGAGTTCCAGTTCAACTCCCGCAGTCGTGGCAAGGTCGACATTTCTCGGGAGCTCATCCATGTTATCATTGAGGATTGCGTACTCGATCGGGTCATAGCTCTTTTTATAGAATCCACTCACCGAAATGACCTCCCCGGGACTCATAAACCATTCCCATCTTACATCGAAATTGTCACTTATGGAGAACCGTAGGTCCATGTTACCGTAGGTGCTTTTCCCGCGGTTAAAGCTATAAGACGCAAATGGAGCCAATTCGCGAAGGGAAGGAAGTGCAATGGTCCGTCCGTAGGCAGACCGGAAGTTCATCTTGTCAGTTATGCTGTAGGTTCCCGAGAGAGCTGGTAGAACATGTTGTTCGTCACGCGTTGAGGATGTGTCGATATTTTCCAAAGACATGATGTTGCGGATATGCTGCGCTCCTCCTGATATCCTGAGCCGTTCTGTTAGAGGCAGATTCAGGTTTGCGTACCAATACCCCTTGGCGTGTGCACCGGAGTAATCGTTTGCGTAATCGGTAGCATCATCGATAACGTGACCGAAAGTATAGTACCGCGAGCTCGAGCTGAGATTGGTATCGACAATGCCCCAGTTAGAATCTGCAAACCATTCCTGGGGGTTGCCCTGGTAATCCTCAAAACGGTTCCCTTGCTCAATGTTGAATCTGCGCTCATCATAATGCATCGTGTTTAAGCGGAAATCATATCCAAATTGAACGTCCCCCATATCATTAGTCCAATTGGAGAATGGGTACTTTACCGAAGCCTTGGCCCCAAGGATCTCGCTTTCGATTTCAAAGAAGAACCGAGTGAGCGGAGTCCCGATCGATTTGTCAAGGTTGTAGTTCGTGTCAACGATGCCATCGTTGTTCGCATCGAGGCCGTTGGGCGCTTTGTCATTCGAGAAGAACCTTGCGTCGGGTACTTCCTTGAGTACCTTGGCGTAATTAACCCCCCAATCAAACGATGGGTCCTGGAAAATGGGGAACGTGTGATCGGCCTGAATTTGCAGAACGTTAACGTCGCGTTGCGAATACGAAAGAACGCGAGTTTCATATACATAATCGTCTACGAACGTATACTGGTCATGCGTGCCGGAAAGGTTTCGCGCATCATCCTTTGCCGAGTGAGCTTTTACGTAGTCGAATCGGATTTGGTGTTCCTCGAGGGGAGCCAGGTTAATGCTTGCATATCCTCCCCACAGAACCTGGTCACTTCCTACATTGTCGGTGAATCTATACTTGAAATTCAGCTCTTCTTTTTCGTCTGCCTGACCGGTCAGCTCCCATCTGGCTGCTTTGCCGTTCCGTGATAGCTTCTGCTTTCGGCCGTAGACGCCGTTTGCAATGAAACCAATGGGAAAGCCCAGAAAATCAGTAGTGTTTCCGAGCTGAAAGCTTAGCTTTCCTTGTGGAAGAGATCTCTTGTGCGTGGGGGCCATAGGTGCCGCAAAGGCGGAGGAGATTCGATTTAAGGTATCTGCCAATGCACTGTTGCTTTTGCGGCGGGCTCGAGTAGCACTGGGAATTTTCAAACTGGTGTCAGCTACTATTCCGGGAACCTTCCGCTCATCTGCACGAAACCCAAACCATCCTACTCCGCCGTCTTCGTAGGTCAGGAAGTCGTCTCTAAAAGTCGAAGAGGTACGGAACTCACCCGAAGCCCCGATATTGAACTCGAATTTTTCTGGAAATGCCTTCGTTTCCAGATTAACGCTACCTCCCGTAAAATCTCCCGGCAACTCAGGCGAAAAGGTCTTCGTTACAATGATGTTATCCAGAAGCGTGGAAGGGAAAATATCCAGCTCGAAGACATTTGCGAGAGGGTCGAAGCTGGGTAGTTCGAATCCATTTAACAGTACTTTCACATAGCGGCCGCCGAGTCCACGAATGTATACGTATTTTCCTTCAACAATCGTTGCACCGGTGACTTTTGTCATTGCTTCGGCAGCATTCGAAGCTCCCGCGCGCGAGATTTCCTTTGCACCAATAGCGTCGCTGACAGAGAAGGACATTTGACGTTCCTTCAACAGCGCTGCATCAGTGCTCTTCACCGCCTGCCCCCGCACCACCATACGTTGCATTTCTTCGACATCGGATTCGGTGAGGGCGACGCTGTGCGTGTAGGTTTCACCCTGGGCGAGCTTTACATCGCTGGTGGCAGTGGTCAGATAGCTTTCTTTGGTAGCGACTATGGTATAGGTGCCTGGCCGGATATTGATAATCTTGAATCTGCCCTGAAAGTCGGTCGTGGTCTGGTAGCGGGTGCCTTCAAGCATTACTCTGGCGCCCACCAGCGGCTGACCCGATGCGCTGTCGGTGATCGTACCGGATACGATTCCGCGTTTATCGTTGATTTCTTCATCGGAAGTTCCGCCCGAGAGGTCGACCATGAAGTTCTGCACCAGGAGGTCTTCGGGAAGCACCGTAATATCACGCATGCAAAGCGTATCATGACCGTCTTTGTAGCCGCACAACGTGTAAGTTCCCGATGTTGGCGGCACGTCTTCCAGCGAGTAGTACCCCTGGGCATCGGTAGTGTCGCGGAAATCCAGACCCTTGATGAACAAAACAATGCCATCGGCAGGCTGGTCGCTTTGAACGTCGGTGACTTTCCCGGTTATCGTGCCGGGGCGGGAATACCAATTGTCGATATCCTGTCCATCGCGATGATACGGGGAGAGGCGAAGGTCTATCGTTCGGGTGTCTCCGGCCGGAACCTCGATGTCGGTTTGGGCGACGGCATTGTACCCCTTATGCGTGCATACCAGTGTGTAGTCGTTGGCAGCAAGGCTGTCGATATGATACACGCCGGCTGCATCGGTCACCGCGCGAAACTGTGTACCCTCGAGAAAAACCGTAACATTCTCAAGCGGGGCGCCGGTGCTGCTGTCAGTCACGGTGCCGGTCAGCTCCCCAAAAGAAACTCGCCCCACCTCGTCGAGCGATCGAGTTCCGCCGCTGTCGCCCAGAAATACAGTCAGCTCCACGGTGGTATCGAGGCTGACTTCGATTCCCTTGACTCGAGTGTCTTCATAACCGCTGAGCGTAATAGCGAGCGTATGAGTGCCTACGGGAACGGAGTCGAGGCGAAATCTGCCGCGGAGATCGGTATGTGCCCAGATATCGGTGTTTTCCAGATAGACACCCGCAGCCACCAGCGGTTCGACAGACGATATGTCAAGAATTCGCCCGGAAACGATTCCGATGAGTGAGTCCGGAGCATCCGGGGATAGTGGCCAGAATCGATTATGGCGCGGAGCCAGAGCGAAATCCTGTTTATTCACCTGTCCG
>JBEPYC010000411.1:0-3977 GCA_041641555.1 Chitinivibrionales bacterium
CAATGATCGGGAGCTTTGCTTTGCTTTTCTGAAACGCATCGGCATCGAGCACGTGCTTGAAATAGACCGTCTGACGGTTTTCGTTGGGCAGTTCGATTCCGATTGCGGCTTTTCCGGGAATCGGCGCCTGGATACGGATTTTCTGTCCGCCCACGGCAAGGGAAATATCATCCTGGAGGCTCATGACCCGGCTGACTTTTACCCCGGGCGCAAGCTCGATCTCGTAGCGGGTGATAATCGGGCCGGGTGAGACATTGTTCACCTTTCCTTCGAGGCCGAAATTGCCCAGCGTTTTTTCGAGCGTTTGGGAGTTGTTTTCTATTTCATCGCGGTCGATAACGGCCGAGTATGCCGGCGGCTCGGGAAGGACGTCGGGGTCGGGAAGTTCATAGGGCTTGAGCGGTTTGCGCCTTTTCTCTTCGATCTCTTCCTGCGGGACTTTGTAGTAGTCATCCGGAAATTCGCCGTCCTGCTCGTCCTGCTGGTCGGGTTCCTCTGTTTCGGCGCTTTCCCGGGGAGCGGGCATTTGCCCGGTGCCATTGCTTCCAGAAGTCTTCACCTGGGGAATGGTTGCCGTTTCTTTCTCGTTTTCAACGGCGGCAGCGGCCAGTCGTCGCGCGATCTGCTCGTTCATCTCCTCTTCATCGTCGATTTCTTCGATTTCCTCAACCGGCGCTTCATCGGGAGTGGTGATCTTGATCGGCTGGCTTTTTTTCGCCCGAAACTCTGCAAGCTCGGCTTCGAGCTGACTGGTGGGAACCTCGGTCGATCCTTTCGTCGATTTGGCCCGTTTTGGGTTTTTCCCGTTGTCTTCCTGTTCAGTTTCCACGGCAGGCTTGACATTTTTTACCGGTACCGGTTTCTTTTCGGTCCGTTTGGCGCTTTGATTTGCGGGTATGGCAGCGGGGTCATCGGGAAGCCGCTTTATCTGTGATGTCTCCTTATGAAGAATCTCGGAGACAAAATGCCACGCGCGCCTGAGTGCGTTCCAGCTCTGGCGGGCCAGGTAGGAAACATTGATCCGGAATGCCACTACGACAGTGAGGAAAAGCGATATCGAGACGATGAAATAGGGACCGAACCGGTGAAGACCGAAAATTTTCTGGAAGAAATACGCGAACATATTACCAAAAAAATTCGGCGTGAAATCGGTGATCGGTGCGGGACTTATCGCCAGAAGAATGCAGGTTTGAAGCGTGAAAAGCCCAAGATACACCAGTGTGCGCACATCGATGGGTGGCATGGCCAGGGCGGAGATTCCGCAGTAGAGGATCGCGACAGGAAAAGCAAACGATGTCAGCGGGCCAAAGAGCGCAACGAGCCCATTGGCCAGAGAGGTCCCGACATATTTGCCGAGAATATTGGCCGGTCCGGACATGAAATGTGAACTCAGGGAAACCAGTACCAGAATCCCGATAGAGAGATAGACTATCCCCCAAACTTCACGTCCAAATTCACGTGCAGCAGTCCGGGTTGCCACCTTGTCGTTTTTTTTCTTACGTGCCACGTGTGTTCCTTCGCAGATCTTTTTCCAGGCTGTACAGCAGAAACCGGATTCGCTTGGCTTTGTCCGGCACCTGGCGTCCTTGGCTCACCTTGCCGTATTCTTCCAGAACGCGCGCGGCTTCCTGCGCACGTTTGAGATTGGCCACAAGAATGTCCTCGACTCCCGCGCGAACCAATTCTTCAGGGCGAACATCGCGCGAGAACGGGTCCGAATCCGTATCCCGGTTCTCCAGGAGCTTTTCCCGTCCAAGCGCCGACTCGATATCGATCAATGCATGGCGTGCCGTTTTGAGCTTGACGGAAAGCGCTGTGTTTCCGGATCCAAAGCGTGGAAATTCCTCAATAACCCGCAGCGCTTCGCGCAGGCGATTGAGATTGGCATCGAGAATGCGATATATCGTTTGTTGGTCGGGAGTACTGTGCGACAACCTGATGGGCCCCGAAAATTCAGATTCTGAGGATTATCCCAAAATATACATACGTTGGGGACAGTTTTGCGGCCATAAGGCGGCCAGTTGTAATTTTTCCATACTAATATAGAAAGGAAAAACCGCTACATGTACGAAATAACCACAGAATCATCGTTTTCCGCAGCGCACTTTCTCAAAGACTACCAGGGCCCCTGCGAGAATCTTCATGGGCACAACTGGCTGGTACGCGTGTCGGTACGATGCCGCGAGCTTAATGAGATTGGTATCGGAATCGATTTCCGGGATCTCAAAGGGATGCTTCGAAATGTCCTGGGAGAGCTGGATCACAAGAATCTCAACGAAGTCATGAACAAGCGAAACCTCAATCCGTCATCGGAGAATATTGCCCGGTTTATTTTCGACGGGATCAAGGAGCAGCTTCAAAGCAATTCCTGCAGCATGCATCGGGTCGAAGTATTCGAGACACCCGGGAATTCGACCTCGTACTTTGAGTGAGTGCGAACGTGGGGTGGGTGGGGGTTTGGACCACATTCGACAGGCTTGGTGACCGGGACGGCTTGGTGACCGGGAAACGACTACAGGAAAACCGGCGATGCTTCGTGTAAACGAGATGTTCAAGAGTATACAAGGAGAGTCCACCTTCGCGGGGCTTCCATGCGCATTTGTCCGCCTTACCGGATGCAACCTTCGGTGCACATACTGCGAAACTGCTTATTCGTGGAGTGAGGGCGAGGATTGCGCGGTCGATTATATCGAAGAGAGCGTATGGGGTTTCGATGTCGATCTCGTGGAGATTACCGGCGGAGAGCCGCTGATGCAGGAAGAAACACCGGAGCTGTGCCGGCGCTTTGTTGAATGTGGCAAAACGGTGCTTGTCGAAACCAATGGCACCCGGGACATTTCGGTTCTTCCCGAAAAGAGTATCCGGATAGTCGATGTCAAGACGCCGGGAAGCGGCTGCGAGGATTCTTTTGACCTGACCAATCTCGAGAGTCTTCGGAATACCGATCAACTCAAGTTTGTGATCACCGGCCGGAGCGATTTCGACTGGGCGTGTGGCTTTATCGGCCAGTACGAGCTTGTCGGCCGCTGTGAAATCATTTTTTCGCCCTGTGCAGGAGCGGTGGAGTCGAAAACTCTTGCCGAGTGGATACTCGACCGAGCACTGCGGGTACGCTTGGGAATCCAGCTGCACAAAGTCATCTGGGGTGATGAAAGGGGAAAATAGGGGTGGACACACAGGGACCGATACATAACGATTCGAGAATCGCTGTCGTTCTTCTCTCCGGCGGACTCGACTCCGCCACCGCGGCGGCAATCGCCCGATCCGAAGAATTCGATCTTTACGGAATGAGTTTCAGGTATGGCCAGCGGCACAGCGTGGAACTTGCCGCCGCTAAACGTACCGCCCAAGCACTCGGGTTCCGGGAACATCGCATTGTCGATATCGATCTTCGGGCATTCGGCGGAAGTGCGCTGACATCGGATATCGAAGTTCCCAAAGGGCGCGATGAAAATCAGATGAGTGAAGCAATCCCCGCCACGTATGTCCCCGCCCGAAATACCATCTTTCTCTCTTTTGCCCTGGGGTGGGCCGAGATTCTCGGCAGTACGGATGTTTTTGTTGGTGTCAACGCAGTCGACTACTCAGGCTATCCCGACTGCCGCCCCGAGTTTATCGAGGCCTTTGAAACCATGGCCAATCTCGCGACCAAGGCAGGAGTCCAAGGGCACCGGCTCTCTATCCACGCTCCTCTTGTCAATATGACCAAAGCCGAAATTATCCGAAAGGGAGTCGAACTCGGAGTGGACTATGGTCTGACGCACTCCTGCTATGATCCCTCAACGGAAGGACTGGCCTGTGGTCATTGCGACAGTTGCATTATCCGGAAGAAGGGGTTTGTGGAAGCCGGAGTGGACGATCCGACAATGTATCAGGGGTGAAGGGCAAAGTGCGAAATTGTCTCTTGCAAAGCCCCGGGGTGCGGGGCTTTGCCTGGTAGTTATCTACGTCGACGCTTTTTTTTGTTCTGATTTTTC
>JBEPYC010000412.1:0-3972 GCA_041641555.1 Chitinivibrionales bacterium
AAGGCTCAATCCCGTCAGAATACTTCGTACAGGATTGCGCCGAAGATTGCTGAGAGCAACTTTGGTAAATGTCATTGTCGTCTCCTATTGTACGTGAACCCCAAGTGCCGAAAACACAACTTGCTCCTGCCCGCTGGTCACTTGTGCGTACACGGTCACCGGCTTGCCTTTGGTCAGTTTCGGGAACTTGTAGCCCTGAGGGAACACCGTGGCCATGTGGGTGCCATCCTTGAAGAAGAACTCGCAGAGCGAAGCACACTGGCCGGAGATAATGCCTTTCATCACCACCTGTTTGCCGTTATAGGAGGAGGGGTTCTCAACAATGGTCGAAAGCTCAATAACCTCACTATCTGTGGGTATTTCGACTCCGAGCCGGGTTCCGCCGTCGGCATTGGTGCAGCCAGTAACCGCCAGGACGGCAATAAGAACAATGAGGGGGGCAATCCAACGAAAGAGAGTCGATGCGTGTTTCATTTCGCGTAACCTTTCCCGAAAGTAGTACGTGTCGTGCATCCGGAGGCCTTGTTCACGCGGCACTATTATGCAACCCGCGACGGCGATAGCCGGTGCAATACTGAATAGACAAAGAGGGGATTGCAGGAACGGGGAGATCAGGCTCGAAGGACGGTCGAACGAACGTGGAGGGCTATTCGGGGTAAATCATGGATACACGAAGAAAACACCGGGGATGGTGGCACGGTAAGCGAAGTGACCGGTACGGCTTGAGCTGTGCCGCGAAGCCCAAACGTGGTTTCGGATCGTGAATCATCGGCTGCAGTAGCAGGCTCCCGGCGACCGGGTTCAGGGGCAGTCTGGGGGCAGCATTCACAGGAGTCGGGCTGCTGCTGAGACGCAATCAGCTCGTCCCGGGGAAGGTTGCATGATGAAACAGTACCCGCCGGTAAGTTGCGAAGAGATTCGCCGGAAATGGCAAGCGAAGTGCCAAGCACCCCTATAACGAGCAGTGATACTATCGGAATGGTGTGTGTTCGGAGAAATCGCATATACAGGCTTTGGGGTAAGGTAAATGCACTTCGTATTACTACGTTCCGGCACGATATTGTTGTGTGTACAGAATGAACTTTTTTTCCGAACCTCTGTATCCAACATACTGAATGTACTGCAAAAATAAGTACTTCGCCTGAATTTTTAAGGAAACCAGAACAAAGTGCCTGATCCAGCGTTGCGGGCATGTTCACGCAAATACTTCTGCTGGTATTGAAGGGTACCCCGGCGATACTCCCGCAGGCACATTTCTTGCTGTAGTATCTGTGATTTTATCTCGATGCGTCACCGAAGCACGATATGATACTGCGCACTATAGACACTATGCAGTGCTGCTACTAAGCCCGGCAAGGTCTCGATTCGGGGAATGAATGTCTGTTTGCGCGAATCAGCGTGAGAAACCCCGCAACACTTTACAGAAAGGTGGTGTATGCATGAAGGTACGTGGAATAATGGTGGTCGTAATAAGTTCCATTGTGGCAGGGGGAATTATCTTTGCCCAAATGCACGGAAGAGGCGGAATGCAGGGGAACCGAGGAGGCATGGGTGGACACTGTCCGATGTGCGGTCGGCGATGGGACGGTGACAACTACTATTCACCGCGCATTCCCGACACGTTACCCGCTCCCGAAAACAGCGTGTGGCTCGAGCGCCTTGACGGTGTTATGGCGAACGAGCGTCTTTCGTTGGCACAGTACCAGCAGGACGTGGAGAAGTACCGTTTGCACATGCCCTATTCCATGGTGATTCCCCAGGAGGATAACCATATCGAGTGGATTTCAAAGTTGTACGAGGCTTTCGATATGGACGTGCCAGACTCCATACCGTCTGTTAAGGAAACGGATTCGGGACGTAGGGCCCTTGAAGTGGGAAGGGAGCTGGAGCAGGAACTGGTTCCGGAGTACGAGTGGCTGATAGAGAATGCGGAAAACGAAACGGCACAACAGACGCTGGGAGACATACTCTATCAAACACGCATGCACTATTCGATGTTTCAGCATGCCCTGTCGATGGGCGGGATGATGTGATGAAAACCATAGCGAGCGCACCGATGGGATCGCGAAACCGGGGGATAAAGGCTTGGCTGCTGTTGGTCTTCACGGTTCTGGGGCACGCGTTTCTGGTGTACCTCTCTTTGGGAAGGGAGTGTGCGGCAGCACAGGATCACCGCCGTGCAGATACCCATCGCATGATGGCTCGATTCCCGATAGTCACAGCCAAACGGACCCAGCCGCTTGACTCATACGCTCGCGGCCTTCTGTACCGGCTTTCCGGTAAGACCTTCTATCAGGATCAAACTGCAACCGAATGGGGCACCAGACTTCTGTTCGCCCCTCGCTCAACGATGTCCGACGAGGTCTTTCTGGTTGAAAATGCCGCTCTGAAGAGCACGTTGGGACTTGATGGAAGGCGCATGCGGTTCTCGTATCGTGATCTGAGGTCGTCGGCAGCGGTGATCGATTCGCTTGTTGCCGATCCCGTTGCGGCATCGCTTTTTGACGGGGAGCTGGTGAGTCTTCGTGGAAAAATGAAGGCGATGCTGGGGGCAATGCTTGTCAGCAGGGGCAGCCAATGGGGAGTTGACGCCTTTCCCTCCACTCACCGAGGGTCACAAATTCCGGGAGGCCTGGATGCTGCACAGGACAAGAGGCGTACGCTGGTATCCCTGATGCGGAGATCCTACGCATCGGGAAACATGCCGGAATTTGGCCGATATGCAAAGCAGTATTCAGAGATTACCACGGTTGTCATGGGCATTCCGTCGTGGCGTTTTGGCGTGGAAACCGCCGCCAATCGGCTCAAACCGATATTCTGGATAAAGGTATGGTACGCGTTTTCCCTGGCGCTCATGATCTTTTTTGATTCTGCCAGGAAGGCAGCATGGTTTCGCCTTTCACTAATCGTTTTTGGCATTGGTATTGTCTTTCACGCTTTTGTTATTGGCATGCGGAGCTTCGTTCTGGTGCAACCGCCGGGAGCAACGCAGTACGAGCTTTTTCTTCTTGTGTCATTCATCGCCGGGACCGCCGGACTTTTGGGCTACCGTTTCTCCGCTCTGCGATTATCTCCAATTGCAGCTGCGGTGTGCGCTCTCATATTTCTTATTGGGGGCTCATTTTTCGGAATAGAGGGGGTATGGGAACGCGCCGGAGCCTCTCTTCTTTCCAGTCGGATGCTTCTGCCGGCCCATGTCGGAAGCATGGCATTTGGGTTCGCGGGTATTGGATTTGCAGGGATAATCGCCCATTGGATTACCTTGGTTCCGGTCAGCGCCTTTCGTCGGGCGAAAAGCAGGCAACTGATCGTGACATTCCAGTGGATTGGCCTTGGGGGGATCGTTCTGGGCACGCTTCTGGGCAGCCTCTGGGCGAAGCGGGCATGGGGACGGTACTGGAGCTGGGATCCCAAAGAAGTTGCCGCCGCGGTTCTCCTGTCCTGGAGCGCGGGACTGGTAGTCGTAGACAGGGTGAAGCGGCTAAATATGAAATGCCTGACAACCGGTGCCATCGCGGGAAACATTCTTGCGGCATCGACCTGGATCGGAACCAACCTTCTGGGGATCGGGCGCCACTCGTATGGGTTTTCGGGTGCTGCTCTGGGGCTGTTTACCGTATTCGTCCTTGTGGAGCTTGTATTCGCGGGCATTGCCCTGTCCAAAAGACCTGTAATCAATTTGACAAGAGAAGGAGTCGTCTGATGAAACCTTTTTATGTTATCCTGATAACCATTGGTGCTCTAGCTGCGCTCATTGTCGTATTCATGTACTCTGGAGTTTACAATCCGGCGGCAACCAAAGGGCACAACCCCATCGTGCGGTGGGCACTGAGTACCATACAGGAACGTTCGATTCAATCCAAAGCCCATCCAGAGAGCAGATTCGAGGTTTCACCGGATCTTGCCGGGGGATACGGATCGTATTCGTCCATGTGTGTGATGTGCCATGGTTCGCCTTCACGCGAGCCGTGG